>JAKAXN010000092.1 GCA_021816565.1 Actinomycetes bacterium | reverse complement strand
GGCGATACAATGAGCAACCGGCTACGGGCGCGTGGCTTTTCTCGACCAACGGGAGCTTTAGGGTGAAAAAGGGACGGCATCGGCGTTTCGAAGAGGCGCGGGCTCTGAAGCGGCTCACCGAGGAAAATGTGGAGCCCTGCGCCGAGTGCGGTGCCGAGCCCGGCGCCGATCACGCCAGCTGGTGCCTGGCCATGGAGGATCTCGACGAGGACGAGTTCTCCGACCCCGAGCCACACCGGGCCTGACCGATCCCGGCCGGCGGGCCGGCTCTCAGCCCTTCGGGGCGCTACGGCGGCGGACCACCGGGTGGGCCAGCGGAACCCGCCCCTTCTTCCGGGTATCCAGGTAGGCGGCCAGCCGGGCGTAGACATCCTCGCCGGCCATGGCCCGCAGCTCCGGCCCCAGCGTCTCGTACACCGGCCGGCGCCCCTTGAACGCCTCGGGCGCCTCGGTGCACCACCAGTGGAACTCCCCGCCGCCGCCACCCCAGTGGCGGCGATCCCACTGCGTCACCCGGGATGTGACCCGCCCGTCGTCTTCGGTGGTGTCCTCCCGGCGCAGCGGTAGCTGCCAGCACACGTCGGGCTTCAGCTCGAGCGGCTCGACTCCCTTGCGCAGCGCCGCCTGGTGCAGGGCGCAGCCCGCCCCGGTGGGGAACCCGGGCCGGTTGAGGAAGATGCAGGCGTCGTCCACCAGCCGGCTGATGCGGGTGCCGTCCGCCTCGGTGGTGACCACCCCGTCGCGGCGGCCCTCCCGGTGGAACTGCCACTCCGCCGCCTTGAGCGACCGGGCCGCCCGCTTCACCCGGGCCACGTCGGCGTCGTCGGTGAAGTGCGCCCCGTAGGAGCAGCAGCCCTGCTCCAGCTCCGGCGCCGGACCGGTGAGCACCCCCTGGCAGCCCCGGCCGAAGATGCACTCCCACCTCGACAGCAGGAAGGTGACGTCGAACACCCAGGTCCGCTGTTCGTGGGGGTCGTCGAAGGACACCCACTCGTGGGTCTCGGCCGGAACCGCCGCCGCCCCGCTCACGAGGCCTCCCCGCGGCGGCCCAGTTCGATGAGCAGCTCCCCGGCGGCCAGCAGCCCCTTCCAGAACTGGTCCATGACCATCCGCTCGTTCGGGGCGTGTATGCGGTCGTCGGGCAGGCCCACGCCCAGGAACAGCACCGGCGCCGACAGCACCCGCCCGAGAGCCTCCTCGGGGCCGCTGCCGCCCTCCCTGGTGAATAGCGGCGACTTGCCCCAGATGGCCTCGATGGTCCGCGACAGCGCCTTCACCGCCGGATGGCCGACGGGGGTGAGAGCGGGGGCCACGCCGCCCTCGGGGGTGACGTGCACCTCGATCCCGGCCGGGACCCGCTCGGCCAGCCAGGCCCGGAACGCCGGTTCCACCTCCTCGGGGCGCTGGTCCGGCACCAGCCGGAACGCCACCTTGAACCCGGCGGTGGCCGGGACGATGGTCTTGATACCCGGTCCGCCGTAGCCGCCGTGGATGCCCACCACCTCGGCGGTGGGCCGGACCCCGACCCGTTCGAGCGGGCTGTAGCCGTCCTCTCCCTCCAGGTAGGGGACCCCGCCGGCGGCGGCGCGGAAGCCGGCCTCGTCGAAGGGCTGCGAGTCCATCGACGCCTGCTCCACCGGTGACAGTGGACGCACCCGGTCGTAGAAGCCGGGCAGGGTCACCCGACCCCGCCCGTCGTGCAGAGCGGCCGCCAGGCGGGCCGCCAGCAGGGCCGAGTTGGGCACGGTCCCGCCCCACATGCCGCTGTGCAGGTCGGTGGAGGCGCTGCGCAGGGTCACGTCGAAGGCCACCAGCCCCCGCATCCCCACCGTGGTGGAGGGCACCTCGGGGCTGATCATCCCGGTGTCGGACACCACGATGACGTCGCACGCCAGGCGGTCCGCCTCCCGCTCCAGCAGGGCCTCGAAGTTGGGGCTGCCCACCTCCTCCTCACCCTCGACGAGGAACTTGAGGTTGACCGGCAGCCGGCCCCCGTCGCGCAACAGGCCCCGGGCCGCCTCTATCTGGTACAGGGTCTGGCCCTTGTCGTCGATGGCTCCCCGGGCCCGGCACTCGCCGTCGACTATCACCGGCTCGAACGGCGGGCTGGTCCACTCGGCGAGCGGGTCGACGGGCTGCACGTCGTGATGGCCGTAGACCAGCACCGTCGGGGCACCGGGTCCGGCGTGGCACCACTGCCCGTAGACAGCCGGGAGCCCCGGGGTCTCGAGCAGGGTCACGTCCTCGAGGCCGGCCGCGGTCATGAGGCCGGCGCACAACTCGGCGGAGCGGCGCACGTCGGCGGAGTGGGCGGGGTCGGCCGATATGGACGGGACCCGCAGCCAGTCGAGGAGGGTGTCGACGATGCGCTCACGCTCGGCGTCGACGTAGTTCGCCAGGGCGGGATCGGGCATTCCCGAACCGTACAGCAACCGTCCCGGCGAATAGTCTCCCCGGGGTAATGAATTCTGCCCAAGGGCTGGCGCGGGTGGCGGCCGCAGCCCTCTCCGTGACCCTGATCGCCGCCTGCGGGTCCTCGCCGGGCCGCAGTGCCACGCCCACCACCCGGCCGGCCCCGGCCTCCACCTCCGGTCCGGCCCCCACCGCGACCGCGGGCACGGTCCTGCCGGCGACACCTGTCGACTGGGTCCCGTGCAAAGGTGCAGCCGGGCCGTCGGGATACCAGTGCGCCACCATCGCGGTGCCGCGCGACCCGCAGGATCTCTCCAAAGGCACCATCGGCATGGCCCTCGACCGCCGGCCGGCGTCGGGCGCGCGCATCGGGTCGCTGCTGGTCAACCCGGGGGGGCCGGGCGTCTCCGGAGTGGACTTCCTCCCCTCGGCGGTGAGCTATCTGAACCCGGTGCTGCTGCAGCATTTCGACATCGTCGGGTTCGACCCGCCGGGGGTGGGACGGACCGCTCCGGTCACCTGCCTCGACCCGGCCGGCCTGGAGCAGTACTACTCCACCGAGCCGGAGCCGTCGACGCCGGCGCAGATGTCGTCCTACCTGGCCGAGCTGAAGACCTTCGACACCGGCTGCCAGCAGCGCAGCGGGGCGGAGCTGCCCTACGTGAGCACCGTCGACGCGGCCATGGACATGGACGTGATCCGCCGCGACGTCGGCGATTCCGGGCTCACCTACCTGGGCTTCTCCTACGGCACCCTCCTCGGGGCGACCTACGCCGGGCTGTACCCGACACGGGTGCGGGCCATGGTGCTCGACGGGGCCATCGACCCGGCCCTGCCGGTCATCAAGGGCCTCGACGTGCAGTCGGCCGCCCTGGAGGGCGACCTCAACTCCTTCTTCTCGTACTGCTCGTCGACCAGCAGCTGCCCGTGGAAGACCGGACCGGACCCGGTGCAGACCTTCGAGGCCCTGCTCAACCGGGTCCGGTCCCGGCCCCTACCGGTGCGGGGCTCCACCCGCACCGTGGGGGCCGCGGCGCTGCTGTACGGGACGGCGTGGGGTCTGTACTCGACGAAGGTCTGGCCGTTCCTCGGCTCGGCGCTGGCCCAGGCCTCCGCCGGTGACGGCACCGAGATCATGGAGCTGTTCGACTCCTACACCGGGCGCCGGAGCGACGGCAGCTACACCAACGAGTTCGAGGCCAACACCGCGGTCAACTGCCTGGACGCCCCCGCCCCCTCGGTGGCCACCATCGAGGCCGACGCCCCGGCGGCCCGGGCGGCCGCCCCGGTGTTCGGGGTGGCCAACCTCTACAGCGAGATGTCCTGCTCGCTCTGGCCGGTGCCCGCCACGGGCCGTCCGGGGCCGATCACGGCCGCCGGGTCGCCGCCGATCCTGGTGGTCGGCACCACCGGGGATCCGGCCACTCCCTACTCGGAGGCCCAGGCGCTGGCCGGGGAGCTGCAGCACGGGGTGCTGCTCACCCGGGTGGGGGAGGGCCACACCGCCTACCCGTACAGCTCGTGCATCCGTTCCGCGGTCGACGCCTACCTGGTCGGCTTGAAGGTCCCGGCGGCGGGAACCCGCTGCCCGACCAACTAGAGCGGGCAGACTGGAGCCCGAAGCCCATGATCACCTCCCGCCCGCCCCGCCGGAGCACCGCCGCTCCCGCCGACTCGGCCCTGGTGGCCGAGCTGCAGTCCGCCCTCGCCGCGGACCGGGTCCGCTGGGACCCGGCCGAGCTCGGCCTGTACGGCAGGGACGCGTCGATGATCAGCGGCCGGGCTTCGGTGGTGTGCTTCCCGCTCAGCACCGAGGAGGTGGCGGCGGCGGTGGCGGCGTGCGTCCGCCACGGCCGGCCGTTCGTGGCCCGCGGATCGGGCACCGGGCTGGCCGGCGGCGCCACCCCGGTGGGGGAGGTGCCCCCGGTGGTCATCGTGACCACCAAGATGGACCGGATCCTCGAGGTCGACGCCGAGCAGCGGATGGCCTGGGTGCAGCCCGGGGTGCTCAACCTGGACCTGTCCCGGGCGGTCGCCCATCTGGGGCTGCACTTCGCTCCCGATCCCTCCAGCCAGCAGTCGTGTTCGGTGGGCGGCAACGTGGCCAACAACTCCGGCGGCCCCCACTGCCTGCTCTACGGCGTCACCAACGCCCACATCGCGGCCCTCGAGGTGGTCCTGCCCGACGGCCGGGTGGCCCTGCTCGGCGGCGCCGACCCCGAGCCGGACGGCCTGGACCTGCGGGGCGCCTTCGTCGGCAGCGAGGGGACCATGGGCATCGCCACCCGCATCGGTGTGCGGCTCACCCCCCTCCCGCCCCGGGTGGCCACCCTGCTGGCCGATTTCGGGACCATGCACGACGCCGCCCGGGCGGTGACCGCGGTGATAGGCGCCGGGGTGGTGCCCGCCGCGCTGGAGATGATGGACGCCACCATCGTCGAGGTGGTCGAGGCCTTCGTCCACGCCGGCTTCCCGACCGATGCCGCGGCGGTGCTGCTGCTGGAGGTCGACGGCCTGCCCACCGGCGTCGACGTGCAGACCGGGATCGTGGCCGAGGTGCTGCGGTCCCACGGGGCCCGCCAGGTGCGGGTGGCCGGCGATGACGCCGAGCGGGCCGGCTGGTGGAAGGGGCGCAAGTCGGCCTTCGGCGCGGTGGCCCGCATAGCCCCGAACTACTACCTCCACGACTGCGTGGTGCCCCGGACCGCTCTGGTGGAGGTGCTCGACGAGGTGGGGCGGATCTGCGCCGAGCGGGACCTGGTCCTGGGCAACGTGTTCCACGCCGGCGACGGCAACCTGCACCCGCTGATCGTCTTCGACCGGCGCCTCCCGGGGGTCCTCGAGAAGGTGCACGACGCCGGCCAGGCGATAATCGAAACGTGCGTACGGGCCGGCGGCAGCCTGTCGGGCGAGCACGGCATCGGCCTCGAGAAGCGCGACGCCATGCCCCTCGTGTTCGAGGCGGTGGACCTGCGGGCCCAGAACTGGCTCCGGGAGGCGTTCGACCCCGACGGTCTGTGCAACCCCGGGAAGGTCCTGCCCCGGGGCGGTTCCCGCTGCGGCGACCTGGCCGACCTCCCGGAGGGGGTGTGGATCTGACCGGACCGCTCGAACGCTTCGCCGCGGCGGTGGGTCCGGCCGGCCCGGTCACCTGTGTGGGCGGCCGCACCCAGTGGGACGTGGGTGGCCCCCTCGACGCCGGGGCTGTCGAGGTGTCGCCTCCGGCCGGGGTGGTGGCCCACGAGCCGGGGGAGATGATCGTGCGGGTGCGTGCCGGCACGACCGTGGCGGAGCTGGCCGAGGCCACCGCGGTGGGGGGCCAGTTCGTGGCCCTGGAGGCCGACCGCCCCGAGCAGGCCACCGTCGGCGGTGTCTTGGCCTGCGGGCGCAGCGGGCTGCGCCGGCTGGGCTGGGGACCGGTCCGCGACAGCGTGCTGGAGGTCACGCTGGTGGACTCGACCGGCTCGCTGGTCCGGGCCGGGGCGCCGCTGGTGAAGAACGTGACCGGCTACGACCTGTGCCGGCTGATGGTCGGCTCGGTGGGCACCCTCGGGTTCCTGGCCGAGGTGGTGCTGCGCTGCCGGCCCCGCCCGGAGCTCGAGCAGTGGTGGCAGGGCGACGGGGTCGACCCGTTCTCTCTGTCGGAGTCCCTGTACCGGCCGCTGTCGGTCCTGTGGGACGGCTCGCGCACCTGGGTCGGCCTGGCCGGCTACCGGGCCGACGTGGAGGACCAGGCGGCGGCGCTGCTCGACGGGCGCTTCACCCCGGTGGATGGGCCGCCGCCCCGGCCCGGGCCGGCCCGGCGGTCGCTGGCCCCGGCCGAGCTGCGCTCGGTACCCGAGGTCACGGGCGGCACCGGCCGCTGGCTGGCGGAGGTGGGGGTGGGGATGCTGCACTGCGACCCGGAGGCGGCCCGGTGCCTGCCCGGTCCCCGACCCTCGGAGGTGGTCACCGATCTGCACCGGCGGGTCAAGGCCCGCTTCGATCCCGACGGCCGGCTCAACCCGGGCCGCTCACCGCTCGCCCCGGCCGTCCCGGAGCCGGCCCGATGACCACCGGTCGGGTCCTGCCCCTCGACGTGGACGAACTGGCCGGCTGCGTGTCGTGCGGGTTGTGCCTGGCCCACTGCCCGACGTTCCGGGTGACCGGCGAGGAGTCCCGCTCCCCCCGGGGCCGCATAGCCGCCATGCGGGCGGTGGAGGAGGGGGCCCCGGTCGGGGAGGCGTTCACCGAGATGATGCAGTCGTGCGTGCAGTGCCGGGCCTGCGAGACCGCCTGCCCGTCCTCGGTGCCGTTCGGCCGACTGATGGAGGCGTCCCGGCGGGTCATCGCCGAGCGGGCCGTTCCGTGGTGGCAGCGCCTGGCGTACCGCACCCTCGAGCACCCCCGCCTGCTGGCCGGCCTCACAGCGGCCGGGGCGGCGGCGCAGCGGGCCCGGCTGGTGCCCGCCCCGGTGGCCGCCCGCCTGAGCCTGCCCCGCCTTCCCCTCCGGCGCGGCGCGCTGGCGGCCACCGGCACCGACGTGTGGCTGTTCACCGGCTGCGTGATGGACGCCTGGCAGCGCCCGGTGCACCGGGCCACCATCGCCGTGCTCGGGGCCATGGGTGTGGGCGTGGCCCTCCCTGGACCGGCGGCGGCCTGCTGCGGGGCCCTCCACGGCCACGCCGGGCTCCACGACCGGGCGGTCCTCCTGGCCCGGCGGGTGATGGATGCCTTTCCCGGCACCGCTCCGATCCTGGTGGACTCCGCCGGCTGCGGGGCGGCCATGAAGGAGTACGGCCGGCTCGTCGGCACCGCCGGGGCGGAAGCCTTCGCAGCCCGGGTGTTCGACGTGCAGGAATGGGTCGGCGGCCGCGCCGAGCGGCTTCCGCCGGCCCGCCCCGACCGGCCCCGCTTGCGGGTCGCCGTCCAGGACCCCTGCCACCTGCGCCACGTGCAGCGGGCCGAGGCCCACGTCCGCCGGGTGCTGGCGCCCTACGCCGAGCTGGTGGAGCTGACCGACGAGGGCCGCTGCTGCGGGGCGGGCGGCGCGTACAGCGCCCTGGAGCCGGAGCTGGCCGGGCGGATCCGCGACCAGAAGGTGCAGGTCATCGGGGCGACCGGCGCCGACGTGGTGGCCAGCCCCAACCCGGGCTGCGCCCTGTGGCTGGCCGGCGCCGGGCTGCGGGTGATGCACCCGATGGAGATCGTGGCCGACGCCGCCGGCCTGGACCGGGGAGGGGACTGAAATGGCGGGGGAGTTCCAGGAGATCCGGGCCCGCCTCGAGGGCATCGCCGAGGAGCTGGCCGACCTGGCCATGGAGCGGCTGCGGGAGTCGATAGACGCCGGCGGCTACGAGCTGCCGGTGGACGAGAAGCGCATCACCCGGGCCCGCCGGGCGGTGGAGAAGGCCGCCGCCATCCTGGCCGAGCCCGACGACTCCGGCCGGGGCTGACCGGCCCGGCGGAGCCGGCACCGGTCAGGAGGTCCGGTCGGCCCCCGCCCGGTAGCCGTTGCGCTCGAGGTAGGAGAGCAGCTCGTCGGCCGCCTCGGCGGCGGTCACCGGGCCCACGATGCGCGGCGGCTGGCGGGACACGAGCGCCCCGGTGAGGCTGAGCAGGCGCTGGCGGGTGTCGCCCTCGGGCGGGGCCACGGGCCGGGTCCGGGGCCGGTAGGGCCGGACCGGCCCCAGCCGCACGTCGGTGGGGCCGGACCCCGGGCGGGGGTGCTCCACCGCGATGTCAGCGGCTTCTGCGGCCAGCGTGGCGGCCAGGGTGGCCCGGCGCAGCCGGACCCCGGCGGCCTCCACCGAGACCACCACCGGCCGGTCGGCGGTCAGGCGCTCCCGCCATCCGCCGTCGAGGCGGCGCTCCATCTCCACCCGGCCGGGTTCGCCGATGCTGAGGCGGACCACGCCGAGGGCCGACCCCATGCCGAGTCGGTCGGCCAGCAGGGCCGGCACGGCGCCCACTCCCGGACCCCCGGACCGGTCCCCGCACAGCACCAGCGCCGGGCGGCCGGCGCCGGAGATCAGCTCGGCCAGGGCGGCGGCCACGGCGGCCGGGTCCCCGGCCAGCTCGGCCGGGTGCAGCTCACGCGGCCCGGCTACCGCGGCCGGCATCCCGTGCGCGGCGCCCCATTCGAGGCGGACCGCGTCGGCTCCGACCGCCAGCGCCCCGGCCAGCACCTGGTCGATCTCCGGCGGCCCGGCCGCCACCGCCAGCACCCAGCCACCCCACGCCTCGGCGGCCCTCAGCCCGTACTCGAGCGCGGCGGCGTCCGAGGCGGTGAGATCGGCCCTGCGGGGGTCGGCCCGCACCGTCGCCCCGAGAGGGTCCACCTCCGGGCGCAGGTCGGCGGGGGCCAGGCAGACGGCCACCATGGGACCGGAGCGGCTCAGCACCGCTCAGCCATGGCGGAACACCACTCCGTGCCCACCGTCGGGGTAGCTCCAGGAGATGGCGCCCTCCGAGTTGCAGACCATGTAGCAGGTGCCGCACTCGAAGCACTGCTCGTAGTTGAACAGGATCCCCCCGTCGGCGGTGGGGGCGAACAGGTTGGCCGGGCAGGCGGTTACGCACGCTTTGGTGGTGCACGACCGGCACACGTCGGAGTCCACCACGATGTGGGCCCGCTCGGCGACCCGGAACTCCACGGTCGCCATCCGCTCCTCGAACGACAGGTCGTCCCAGCGGGCCGGGCTGCTGACGGGTTGCACGCTCATCTGCGGGCCACGATAGGTCGCCGGGCGGTCATCTGAAGGTCCTCAGGGTCTCGACCCCGTCCCGGGCCAGGTCCCGCCAGCGCACCCGGTGGCGGCGGATGGACCGCAGGAGGATCCGGGTGGCGCCCGGCTTGGGGGTCGGGTTGGTGACGGTGAAGAGCTGCTCGGCCAGGTCGCAGATCATCCCGGTGTACTGCTGCTGCATCCGGTCCGAGAGGATCAGCTTCGGGGCCCGGCGCAGACGGACGTGGTCCTGCAGCACGAAGTTCTGCTCGAGGGCCCGCCGGTAGCCGGCCAGGCCCGCCCGGGTGGTGTCACCGGCGGCCACCGCGTCAGCTGCAGCCCGGCCGGCGGCCAGGCCGGCGCCGATGGCGAAGTTGACCCCCTCCAGCCAGATGCCGGCGGCGAGCGTCATGGCCGCGGCGTCACCGGCGATCAGGAGGCCGTCGGCGGCCAGTTCGGGCATGTGGTCGTAGCCGCCCTCGGGGATCAGGTGGGCGGAGTACTCCTTGACCGACGCCCCCTTCAGGTACGGGGCGATGGCCGGGTGGGCCTTGAACCCGGCGATGAGCTCCTCGGGGCGCCGGCCGGAGGCGGCCAGCCCGGGCAGGCCCACGACCACGCCGACGCTGACCGAGTCGCGGTTCGTGTAGAGGAACGCCCCGCCGGGGATACCGGCGGTGGCGCCGATGGCCTCTATGTCGAGGCCCTCCTCGGGGCCGAGCCCGAAGCGCTCCTCGATCACCGCAGCCGGGAGGGACAGCACCTCCTTGGCCCCGAGGGTGTGGTGGGCGGCGTCGGCCCGGGGCAACAGCCCGGCCTCCTTGGCCAGGAACGAGTTCACCCCGTCGCAGGCGATCACCACCCGGGCCCTCAGGTCCCCGCCCTCCCGGTCGGTCCGCACCCCGCACACCCGGCCCGAGGCGTCGCGCAGCAGGCCGGTCGCCACGGTGGAGGTGAGCAGCCGGGCGCCGGCAGCCACCGCGTGGTCGGCCAGCCAGCTGTCGAAGTCGGCCCGGTAGACGGTCATGCCGTTGTAGGGCCGCTCCGCCCACGACTGCGAGCGCATGTCGAGGCTGAGGGCCTGGGTGTCGGTCATCACCATCGTCGAGCGGCGCACCACCCAGCGCTGGACCGGGACCTCCTCCCACCACTGCGGGATCACCCCGTCGAGGACGCGACCGTAGATGACCCCGCCGTAGACGTTCTTGGAGCCCGGGTAGGGGCCCCGCTCGACCATGACCACCGAGCGCCCGGCCCGGGCCAGGGCCAGGGCGGCCGCCGATCCGGCCGGGCCGGCACCGACCACCACGGCGTCGAAGTCGGGGGATTCCCCGCTCATGCGACCACTCCTTCCACCTCCGGCGGGACCGCCACGCCCAGTCTGCGGGCCAGTTCCAACAGCAGCTGCAGGGCGTCGGTGACCAGGCCCAGGTCCGCCATGGCGGTCATGGGGCACGACGGATCGACGTTGACGCTCACCACGTGGCCGGGCGCCCCGAGGCCGCCGACGTGCTGGCTGGCCCCCGACACGCCGAGGGCGATGTACAGCTGCGGGTCCAAGGTGACGCCGGTGGTGCCGATCTGGCGGTCGTAGCCCATCCATCCGGCGTCGGTCACCACCCGGGTGGCGCCGGCCGACGCCCCCAGGGCGGCGGCCACGTCCACCAGGAGCGAGAACACCGCCCGGGCCCGATCGTCGCCGGCAGCCGGCCCGACCAGGCCGGCGCCGCCGCCCAGCACCCGGGTGGCCTCGGCCAGGTCCATCGTGGCCGGGTCCGGCTCGATCAGCTCCACGAGCTGCGGGTCCCCGCCGGGGCCTACGGGGGGCGGATTCAGATCCGAGACCAGCGCCTCGCCGGTCGCCGGCTGGGGGCTGCGGGATCCGGGCCAGAGGGTGACCACCGCCGGGCCCCCGGCCGTGGCCGGCACCACCACCCGGCCGTCGGCGCGCAGCAGATCGGCCGTGGGGCCGGAGGGGGTCATCCGGCACGACACCGCACCGGCCAGGAGGGGCCGATCCAGCCGGGAGGCCAGCCGCGGGGCCAGGTCCCTCCCGTCGGGGGAGGCGGGCAGGATCACCAGGGGGCAGGGCTCGAGCACCGGAGCCAGCAGGTCGGCCAGCCCGGCCGGCCCGGTCCCGGTGTCGGCCCGCCACACCCGCCCGGCGCTGCTGAGCGCGGCGGCCGCCTCGGCGGTGCCGTCCCCGACCAGCACCACCCGGCCTCCGGCCTCGGCCACCGCCTCGTCGGCCCCGGCCGGGACCCGGCCGGAGCGGGCCACGACCACGGCCACCGGCTCCTGCGCCGGGCGGTCGCCAGGTGAGGCGCTCACAGACCCACCGCCACCCGGTGGCCCTCGATCACCGCGGCGTGAGCCCGGCGCGGCGCCAGGCAGTCACCGACGCGGTGCACCGGGACGTCCCGGCCCGACAGCTGCCGCCACAAATCGTCCTCCGGTTGCTGGTGGACGGCCGCCACCACCCAGTCGCACTCCAGCTCCCGGTCGGTGCCGGTGGGATGGTGCTGGAGCCGCAGCAGCAGCCCGCTGTCGGTGGCCTCCGCGCCCATGGCCACCAGGTCGGTGGACTGGGCTATGCCCCTGGCCGCGGCCCTGACGTTCCAGGTCTCGAGGTCCAAGGTGATGCCCAGGTCCTGGCCGACCACCATTCCGTTGGTGACCACCTCCACGGCGCAGCCCCGGTCGGCCAGGAGCTCGGCCACCGACGTGGCCTGATGGAAGCCCAGCTCGTCCACGACGACCACCCGGCCGGATGGATCGGCCCGTCCCTCGAGCACGTCGCGCACGTCGACGACCCGCTCCAGCCCGCCGGCCCACCACGGACGGCTGGGCCGGGCCCCGGTAGCCACCACGACCACGTCGGGGGCCAGCGCCTCCACCGTCGCGGCGTCGGCGTCGACCCCGGTGCGGACGTCCACCCCCAGGCGGCCGGCGGCGGCCACCAGGTTGCGGGTGATATCGAGCAGCTCGGCCCGGCTGGGGACGCTGGCGGCCGCCGGTATCTGGCCGCCCAGTCGGGCCTGCCGCTCGAGCAGGGTGACCCGGTGGCCCCGCTCGGCGGCGGTGACCGCGGCCTGGAGGCCGGCCGGGCCGCCCCCCACCACCACGACCCGCCGGCCCGGCCGGCGGGGGGCCGGCACCGGCGCGGACTCCCGGCCGGTGCGGGGGTTCTCGATGCAGCCCAGCCACCGGTTGAGCCCCATGCGCCCGACGCATTCCTGGTTGCACGACAGGCACGTGCGGATGTCGGTGGCGTGACCGGAGCGGGCCTTGGCCGCGAAGTCGGGGTCGGCTATCTGGCCCCGCACCACGCCGATCAGGTCGCAGTGGCCGGCGTCGAGGGCCCGGTCGGCCTGGAGCGGGTCCTTGAAGCGGCCCACCCCGATCACCGGGATGCCCACCGCCTGGCGGATGGCGCTCGGGATGAACATGGCGTAGCCGGGGGGGATCTGCATGCTGGCCTCGATCATGTAGAGGGTGGCGGTGGCCACCCCGATCGAGGTGTTGATGTAGTCGACCTGGCCGGTGGCCTCCACCATGCGGGCCACCTCCACGGCCTCGGCGATGGTGGTGCCCCGGTCGATCAGCTCGTCGCCGCACAGGCGCACGCCGAGCACCGCCCGGCCGATGGCCTCCCGTACCGCCTCGACGATCTCGATGAGGATGCGGGCCCGGTTCTCGAGGGTGCCGCCGTAGCGGTCGGTCCTCAGGTTGGTGGCGGGGGAGAGGAAGCCCCGCACGATCGACGAGTGGGAGCACTGCAGCTCGATACCGTCGAAGCCGCCGAGCATGCAGTGCTCGGCGACGCGGGCGTAGCCGGCCACGATCTCAGCGATCTCGTGCTGCTCGACCGCCTTCGGGACCTCCCGGAACAGCGGGTCGGGGACGGGGCTCGGCGCCCACACCGGCAACCGGGTGTACATGCTCGAGGCCTGCCCGCCGTTGTGGTTGATCTGGGCCAGGATCGGCGTGCCGTGGGCGTGCACCGCGTCCGTGATCCGCCGGTACCCGGGGACCACCTCCGGGTGGAAGCCGTGGATGAGCTTCTCGTAGGGCCAGTCGGTGGGGTGGGTGGAGTGCTCCTCGGTGATGATGAGCCCGGCCCCGCCGGCGGCCCGGGCGGCGTAGTAGGCGGCGTGCTGCTCGCTCGGCCGCCCGTCCTGGGTGGCGTAGTTGGTGAGGTGGGCCGAGAACACGATGCGGTTGCGCAGCGTGAGCGACCCGAGCCGCAGCGGGCTGAACAGGTGCCGGTACCGGCCGCCGGCGCTCATCGGGCCGCCTCCGCGGCCACGGCGGCGTGGCGGTGAGCGGCCGGGCCGAGCAGCGCGAGGGCCGCCCGGCGGCCCTCCAG
>JAKAXN010000091.1 GCA_021816565.1 Actinomycetes bacterium | reverse complement strand
GCTCTCGAGACGCCCACCTCCGGCCAGGTGCTCTACCGCGGCGTCGACCTGAGCCGGGTCGACCTGGATGCCTACCGGCGGGGTTCGGTCGGAATCGTGTTCCAGCTGCACAACCTGCTGCCCCACCTGGACGTCCGGGAGAACCTGGAGGTGGCCATGTACGGAACCCATCTGGCCCGCCGCCAGAGGGCCGACCGGGTGGACGAGCTGGTCCGCCAGGTGGACCTGGTCGATCAGCAGTGGCGGAAGCCGCCCAGGCTGTCGGGCGGCGAGCGCCAGAGGGCGGCCATCGCCCGGGCGTTGGTCAACCGCCCGGAGATCCTGCTGGCCGACGAGCCCACCGGCAGCCTGGACCCGGCCCAGGTGTCACGGCTGGTGGAGCTGATCGAGGGTATGGTCGCCGACCGCCGGCTGGCGGTCGTCATGGTCACCCACGATCCGGTGGTCGCGGCCCGGGCCCACCGCCAGATGGTGCTCGATGGCGGCCTGCTGGCCCCGGCAGTCCCCGCCGTCGCCGCCCCGACCGGCCGGTGGGCGGGCACCTCGGGGGCAACCGGCGAAGGGATGACCTTGGCCCCTGGCCGGGCCGGCCCGGTCGCCCAAGGCTGACCGTGTGCCCCACGCAGTGCACCCGGGGAAGCCCGGCCCCACCCGGATCCTGACCGCCGCCGCCCTGGCCGGCGGCCTGGTGGCCGTCACGGCCTGCACCTCCAACCCACCCCGGTCGTCCGCCCCCGGCTCCACGACCGCCACCACCATCGCCGTCACCGGATCGGCCGCCGACCTCCAGCAGGCCTACGTGGACGTGGTGAGAAAGGTCCGGCCCGAGGTGGTGCAGATAACCACCTCCACCGGCGTCGGATCGGGGGTCGTGTACGACACCTCCGGTGACATAGTCACCAACGCCCACGTGGTGGGGACCGACACCGCCCTCACCGTGCAGTTCAGCTCGGGCCAGAAGCTGCCGGCCACCCTGGTCGGCGCCTACGCCCCCGACGACCTGGCCGTCGTGCGGGTCACCGGCGCCCGGGACCTGACGGCCGCCACGTTCGGCAGCTCGCGGGCCGTCCCGGTCGGCGAGATCGTGCTGGCCATCGGGAACCCCCTGGGTCTTAGCAGCTCGGTCACGGACGGCATCGTGAGCTACAACGGCCGGTCGGTCAGCGAGGGCAACGGGGTCACGCTGCCTTCGACCATCCAGACCAGCGCCGCGATCAACCCGGGCAACAGTGGTGGCGCCCTGGTGGATCTCCGGGGGCAGGTGATCGGCATCCCCACCCTGGGCGTCGTCAACCAGCAGGAGGGAGGCACGGCGGCCGGCATCGGGTTCGCCGTGCCGTCCGACACCGTGAAGCTGATCGTCCCCCAGCTGATCTCCACCGGGCGCGTGACGCGCACCAATCGGGGCGCGCTCGGCGTCACGGCCGCCGACGCGGTGAGCAGCTCCGGTGCCCCGGCCGGGGTACAGGTGGTGCAGGTCCAGCCAGGAGGCAGCGCGGACCGGGCCGGGATCGGCGCCGGCGACGTGATCACCTCTGTCAACGGTCAGCCGGTCACCTCCCTGGCCGACCTGCAGGCGGTGCTGGCCGGGCTCGCTCCCGGCCAGACCGCCACGGTCACCCTCCTCGACCAGAACGGCGACCGACGGTCGGTGACGGTGGTGCTGGGCGAGCTGTCCGGCTGAGGCCGCCCGACCACGCCGCATCTTGCACCCAGTCTTGCATGCAAGTTTGCATGAGTTCCGGTAGGTTGTGGGCATGTCCCAGGCTCAGCCCTCCGCCCAGCGGGTCTACGACACCACCAAGGAGCAGATCCTCTCCGGCCGGCTGGCCGGGGGCAGCCTCCTCAGCGAGGTGGAGGTCGCCCGGGAGCTCCACGTGAGCCGGACGCCGGCCCGGGAGGCGTTCGTGCGGCTCGAGGCCGAGGGGCTGTTGTCCCTGCTGCCCCGCCGGGGGGCCGTGGTCACCCCCATGACCCCGGCGGACATGGTGGACCTCCTGGAGGTCCGTGAGTCGCTCGAGGTGTCGGCGGTCCGCCGGCTGGCCCGCCGGGCCGACCGGGTGGCCCTGCTCGAAGCAGCCCGGGACGAGCTCGAGGATCAGGCCTCCCACGCCGCCACCTTGGACCTCGAGGCCTTCGCGGTGTCGGACCAGCGGTTCCACCTGGCCATCGTCAGGGCGGCCGGCAACGCCCTGGCCTCGCGCCTGTACGCCACGCTCGGGGACCGCCAGAGGCAGATGACCGCCGGCGCGGTGGGATCGGATCTCACCCGCCTGGCCGGGTTGCTCGGCGACCACCGAGGCCTGCTGGGGGCGGCGGAGCAGGGCGACACCGGCCGCTTCTCCGACGCCCTGCGCCGGCACTTCGAATCGACCCACCGCGTCCTGCTCGGGGCCTGAGCATGGGGACCTCCGAGAGCAGACGCCCGGCGTGGGCGATCGCGGCCGCCGCCATGTTCGTCTGCGGCTGGGGCGGCAACCAGTTCACCCCGCTGCTGACCATGTACCGGCAGGCCAACGGCTACCCGGCCACCGTCGTCGACGCCCTGCTGGGCGCCTACGTCCTGGGCCTGGCGCCGGCCCTCCTCGCCGGCGGACCCCTGTCGAACCGGTACGGGCGGCGCCCGGTGGTCATGGTCGGGCTGGCGTCGTCGGCGCTCGGGAGCGCCTCCCTGGCGGTGGCGGCCCTGCCCTTCCTGGCCGCAGGCCGGCTCCTGTCGGGAATGGCCGTGGGCCTGGGCATGGCGGCGGGAACCAGCTGGGTCGCGGAGCTGACCGTGACGTCCGGCCGGAGCCGGTCCACCGGGGCCCGACGGGCCTCCCTGGCCCTCACCGCCGGGTTCGGGATCGGCGCCGGGGTGGCCGGGGCCCTGGCCCAGTGGGGACCCTGGCCGGAGAGCCTCCCCTACCTGGTCCAACTGGCCGTGGCCGTGGTCGTCCTGTCGGCAGTGTCCGGATGCGCCGACGTGAGGCCCGATGTGCCGGCCGAGGCCCGCTCGCTGCGCCTGCGCATCCCGTCCATCGGTCACCCCCGCTTCCGGCGCCTGGTGGTCCCGATGGCCCCCTGGGTATTCGGCACCGCCGGCGTGGCCTACGCCATCGTGCCCCAGACCATGGCTCCCCGCGTCGGCCACTGGGCCCTCATCTACGCCACCGTCCTCACCGTCGCCACGCTCGGATCCGGGGTGCTGATCCAGCCCCTGGCCCGCCGCCTCGACCACAGCCATCGGCCCCGGGCCATCCTGGCGGCCATGGTGGCGGTCAGCGCCGGAATTGCCGTGGCCGCGATGGCCGTGGCCCTGCGATCCCCGTGGTGGGGCGCGGCTGCGGCGGTGGTGCTGGGTGGGGCCTACGGGGTGGCCCTGGTCGCCGGGCTGGTGGAGGTGCAGAGGTCCAGCCGACCCGAGGACCGGGCCGCCCTGACGGGCGTCTACTACGCCCTCTCCTACATCGGCTTCCTCCTACCCACTGCCGTGGCGCTGGCCGGGCGCTGGTTCAGCACCGCCATGGAGCTGGCGGCCCTGTCAGCGCTGGCGCTGGTCTGCACGCTGGTGATCCTGGCCTCCAGAGGGATGCCGCCCGCCGGATCCGAGGACCACAACGACCGCGCCGGCGAGCGGCGCCGCGACCTCACCGGCGCCGGGGTCTGACCCGGCCGGTCACTCCGAGGTGGCCGGCCCGCGGGCCTGGCCCACCCAGACGGTCTTGAGGTTGCAGAACTCGCGGATGCCGTGGGCCGACAGCTCGCGGCCGTACCCGGAGGTCTTGATCCCACCGAAGGGCAACTCCGGGTAACTGGTGGTGTTGCCGTTGACGAACACCATCCCGGCGGCCAGGTCCCGGATCAAGCGCTCCCGCTCCTCCTCGTCGTTGGTCCACACGTTGGACCCGAGCCCGAACTCCGTGCCGTTGGCCAGCTCTATGGCCTCGTCGACGCTCCCCACCCGGTAGATGGTGGCCACCGGCCCGAACACCTCCTCCTGGTGGACCCGCATCTCCGGGGTGATCCCGGCCAGGACCGTCGGCTCGTAGTAGAAGCCCGGACCGTCGACCGCCCGGCCCCCGCAGAGCACCTTCGCTCCCTTGGACACGGCGTCGTCGACCAGCTCGGACACGTCACGCACCTGCTGCTCCGATGCCAGGGGACCGATGTCGGTCTTGTCGTCCATGGGATCCCCCACGACCTTGGCGGCGGTGATCTCCACGAAGCGCCTCTCGAACTCGTCGTAGACATCGGTGTGGACGATGAACCTCTTGGCGTTGATGCACGACTGGCCGTTGTTGAGCAGTCGGGCCCCCACCCCCACTTCGGCGGCCCGGTCAATGTCGGCCGAGGGCATGACGACGAAGGGGTCGCTGCCGCCGAGCTCGAGCACCGTCGGCTTGATGTGCGATCCGGCGGTCGAGGCCACGGCGCTACCAGCCGGACCGGAGCCGGTCAGGGTGGCGGCCACCACCCGCCGGTCCTCGAGGATGGCCTGGACCTTGGCCGATCCGATCAGCAGCGTCTGGAACGCCCCCGGGGGGAACCCGGCCCGCTCGAACAGCTCCTGCATGTACAGGGCCGTCTGAGGGACGTTGGACGCGTGCTTGAGCAGGCCCACGTTTCCGGCCATGAGAGCCGGGGCGGCGAAGCGCATGGCCTGCCACAGGGGGAAGTTCCACGGCATGACGGCCAGCACCGGGCCCAGGGGCTGGTAGCGGGTGTAGGCCCGGATCGCATCCACCGAGTCGGGGTCGACCTCCTCGTCGGCGAGGAAGCCCTCCGCCCGCTCGGCGTAGAAACGGCAGGCCCTGGCGCACTTCCGCACCTCCTGACGGGCGGACTCCAGGGTCTTGCCCATCTCCGTGGTCATCATCCGGGCCACCCGCTCCACGTCGCCGTCGAGGATGTCGGCGGCTGCGTTCATCCACCCGGCCCGCTCGGCGTAGCTGGTCAGCCGGTACGAGGCGAACGTCTTGCACGCCGTGTCCAGCATCCGGTCTATCTCGCGGTCGCTCATCTCGTCGAAGGTCTCGACGGTCTCGCCGGTGGCGGGGTTGACGGTGGCGATGGGCATGGGACTTCTCTTGCGGTCGGTGGCTGCTACAGCGAAAGCTACGCCGGTCGGGTCCGTTCGGGTGACGTATCCCACCGGGCTGCGCTCTTGACATACCCGTTCGACCCGACGCCGAAATGGCCACCCGATCCCCCATCGCCCGGGGTCGCATCCTGCCGGCACTCGGGCGTTCCCCTGCTGCAGCCGGCTGCACCGGCAGGGCCTGGACGGCCCTGCCGGTGCACCGCTGCCCGCAGGCGGAGAAGCTATACAAGGGCACCGGGCGGCGGACCGCTCCGGTGGCAACTCCGGACAACCTCGGACAGAGCGGCTCGCTGCTTCGACCCTTTTGTCCGGTAACGGGCATATCATCACCGACGCAGGCCGGCTCGGGCAGTCGGGGGAGACGAGGAGGGGCTTTAATGACCTACAGCAGCGGTGCCGACCCGGACCGGATCGGCACCCGGGAGGACCTGGCCCGCGAGCTCACGGCGCTGCGCTCGGCGGCCGGTCTCACCGTCCGCGACCTGGCCCGCCGGCTGGACGCCCCGACGGCCACCCTGGGGGACTACTTCGCCGGCCGGCACCTCCCCAACTCCCGACAGATCGGGCTGTACCGCCAGCTCCTGGCCGAATGCGGCGTGACCGACCGGGACCGCCAGGAGTCATGGGTGGCGGCGCTCATCCGGGCCCGGAGCACCTCGGACGGCCGGGCCGGCAAGAGCCGGCCGCCGTACCGGGGAATGGAGCCGTTCGGGGAGGGCGACGCCGAGATCTTCTTCGGACGGCGCGACGTGCTCGCCGAGCTGCTCGCCCGGCTCCGGGCCCTGCGCGCCGAGCACCCGGGCGACGGGGAGGCCCTGGCGCTGGTGGGGCCGTCGGGTTCCGGGAAGTCCTCGCTGCTCATGGCCGGGCTGCTCCCGGCCATCCGGGCCGGCGAGCTCGGATCCGACCCCGAGGCGGTCGAGGTCCGCTGTCTGACCCCGGAACAGGTCAGCACCCGGTTGGCCGCCGAGCTCAGGAGCACCGCCGGGCCCCGGCCGGTGATCATCGTCGACCAGGTCGAAGAGGCGCTGACCGCGCCCCCCGACGAGCGGGCCCGGCTCCTGCAGCTGATCGGCGGGCTCCAGCGTCACGCCACGGTGGTGTTCGGGCTGAGGGCGGACTTCTACAGCAGCGCAGCCTCAGAGGCGGTGCTCCTACCTGCGCTCCGGCGGAACCAGGTGCTGCTCGGCCCGATGACCGCCGACGAACTGCGGGCCGCGGTCCTCGGGCCGGCGGACCGGGCCGGAACGGTGCTCGAGGAGGGACTGGTCGAGCTGGTTCTCTCGGACCTGGCCCCGGGCAGCCCACCCGGCTTCGCCCACGAACCGGGGGCTCTACCGCTGCTGTCGTACGCCCTGCTGGCCACATGGGAGCGAGCCCCGCGCAACCAGCTCACCATCGCAGACTACCGGGGCGTCGGCGGCCTGCACGGTGCGATCAGCCAGGCGGCCGAGCGGCTCTACAGCGGTCTCGACCCCTCCGAACGGGACACCGCCCGGTCGCTGTTCTCCCGGCTGGTGCGGGTGGACGCCGATGGGCCACCGACCCGCCGCCGTGCTTCCCGATCGAGCCTCACCGAGACCGGCGATCCGGATCGCGACTATAGGTCGGCGGCCGTGCTGGAACGCTTCGTGGCGGCTCGGCTGCTGACCGCCGATGCATCGGCGGTCCAGATCAGCCACGAAGCCCTTGTCCGGGCGTGGCCCCGCCTCGGCGAGTGGGTCAACTCCGACCGGGACTGGCTGGTACTGCACGACCAGCTCGCAGGAGCCACCGAGGAGTGGCAAAGGAGCTCCGGCGACGATTCGCTGCTGTGGACCGGGGCCCGGCTGGCCACCGCCCTCGAGCACGTGGGGCGCCCCGGTCGGGAGGTCTCGCAGGCCGAGCGACGCTTCCTGACCAGGTCGGCGGAGGTCCGCAACCACAAGCAGGAGGCCGACCGCCGGAGAGCCAGGCGCAACCAGCAACTGCTCGCGGCGGTGGCCGTCCTGGCCGCGGCGGCCATCGTGTTCGCAGTGCTGGCGGTCAACGCGCGAGACGGCGCGCTACGGACCAGGGACCAGGCGCTCTCCCGCCAGGTCGCCCTGGAGGCCCGGCAGCTGGCGCCCACCGACCCCTCCCTGGCGGCCCAGCTGGCCCTGGCTTCGTACCGGATATCGCCCACGGTGGAAGCCCGCTCCGCCCTGATCGACGCCACCGCCGGGGAGATACCGACCCGCCTGCTGGGACCGATCGGCCCCGACTTCCTCGCCGCTGGAGCCAGCGGCCGGATCCTGGCGGTGGCCCAGTCCGCCACCGACACAGTCGAGATCTACAACCAGTCCACCGACCCGCCTACGCGGCTGGCTCAGATGCAGCTGCCCGCCGGGGCGCAGGACTTCGCGGTGGCGCTCAGCCCCGACGGGCGCCTACTGGCAGCCGGGGGCACTTCGGACCACGTGCAGCTGTGGGATCTGACCGATCCGGCCCGGCCGCGGCCGCTCGCCACACTCGGAGGCTTCTCCAGCACCGTCTACTCGCTGGCGTTCAGTCCCGGCGGTCGCCGGATCGCCGGCGCCGACGCCGACGGCACCGTCCACCGGTTCGACCTGTCCCCCGCCGGACACCCCGTGGCGCAGCCGCTGCTGCGCATGCCGGCCGGCGGACCGGCCAAGGCGGTGGCCTTCAGCCCCGACGGCCGGCGGCTGGCCGTGGCGGGGACAGGCGGCCAGCTCGCCGTATGGGACGGCTCGGACCCCCGGCCGTCGGTCGCTCCGCCGGAGGGGACGGCGACCCTGGAGAGCGTGACGTTCAGCCCGGATGGCCGACGGCTGGCCGCCGGCGACGCCAACGGTCGGGTGGACGACTGGGACATATCGGCGGGGGGTCAGTTGACCGCTGCCGGCAGCCCTCCCCAGAGCGCCACTACCGAGATCAACGCCGTCGCTTTCAGCCCCAGCGGCACCATCCTGGCCACCGGTGCCGCGGACGGGTCGATACAGCTCTACGACACCAGCAGCTGGAAGGTGATCGCCACCCTGAAAGCGCCGAACCCGGTCACCTCGGTCCTGTTCGAGCCGGGGGGTCACCGCCTGGTGACGGGCGACTCCGGCGGGGTCACGCGGCTCTGGTCGGTCCCGGTGCCGGCCAGCTACCGGGAGCCCGGGAGGATCTTCGTCACCGACTTCACCCCCCACGGGCGGGACCTCTACGTGGGGACATCGGGCACCACCGGAGGCGTCGACGTCTGGTCCGTCGCCAGCCCCGCGTACCTCACCGATGTGGCGGCGATCCACCTGCCGGCCGGGTTCGGTCCCCTCGCCGGGTCGGCCGCCCTCAACCCGGCCGGCACGCTCCTGGCCGCAGCAGACTCCAAGCCGGCGATTCAGCTGTTCCGGGTGGCGGCCCCATCGACGGCAGTGCCGGTCGGACGGCCCCTGATCGGCAACCGGCCGCTCATCGAGCAGCTGGGGTTCGCCCCGGACGGGAAGCTGCTCGCCAGCAGCGACGACAGTGGCCAGGTGCGGCTGTGGGATGTGACCGACCCGTCCCGACCCAGAGCCCTCCCGTCGCTCGACACCGGCAACGGCGAGGTGCTCGGGTTCGCCATCAGCAGCGACAGCCGGCTGCTGGCGGCAGCCAGCACCGACGGGAAGGTCCACATCTACGACATCGCCGACCCGGCCCGGCCGGCGCTGCTGTCCACCGTCGGGGGGTTCTCCAGCTACGCCTACGACGCGGCCTTCACCCCCGACGGACGGACGCTCATCGCCGGCAGCGCAGACGGCACCGTACGCCTGTGGAACGTCACCGACCCGGGCCGGCCCCGCCTGCTCGGAGGTCCCCTGACCGGCCCCACCGGTGACATCTTCCAGGTTTCGGTCAGCCCGGATGGGCGCTACCTGGCCGCCGGATCCACCAACCAGGCGGTGTGGATATGGGACATCTCGGACCCGGCCCGGCCGAGACTCAACGAAGAGTTGCAGGCCGCCCGGGACGAGGTGTTCTCCGTGCAGTTCAGCCCCAACGGCCAGAGCCTGGTCGCCGCCGGGTCGGCCCGCACCCTATACCTGTGGAGGTACCGTGCGGCCGCTGCGACGCAGATGGTCTGCTCCCACGCCGGGGACCCGATCACCCGCTCCGAATGGGCCCGCTACATACAGGGAGCCCCGTACCGGGCCATCTGCCCGTAGACGGCCCGCTTCTGGGCGCGGCCCGGCTGTCGGGGTTGTCCGGACTTGTCCGGACATGGCCATTCTGCTGCCAGCAATCGCCCGCGGCAATGTACCGTCGGACCCGGAGACGTCCTCACGGGTCGTCCGCAGGTAGGGCAGATACAGGTCGGGGCAGGGCAGCGACCGGAGAGAGGGAGAAGGGGCGGCCGTGCAGTTCTGGGGCCAGACAAGAAGGGCACCGGTCCTATCCGGAGGGGCGGAAACGGGCGGGCTCCGTGTCGGCGGCGTGGCCGCGCCCGACCCGGGCGTGGCCGCAGGGTTTTGAGCGGCATGTCCGAGCGGGGTGCTCCCATCCGCCGGGCCGTGGTCCTGGTCGCCGACCGGGAGGCCGGGCTGCGCGCCGAGGTAAGCGCCCTCCTCGAGGTGTGCGGCCACCAGGTCATCGAGGCGGCGACCGGTCTCGACGCCCTGGAGTGGTGCCGGACCGGCACCGTAGACCTGGCACTGCTCGGGGAGGATCTGGCCGAGCTCAGCGGTTCCGACGTGCTCCGCCTGGTCCGCCAGGACTTCGGGGAGGCCCGCCTGCCGGTGATCCTCATCAGCCGCATCCGGTCGGTCTCCGGCTTCGCCGACGGCATGACCCTGGGCGCCAACGACTACGTGGTGTGGCCGGTCGAGCCGGTGGAGATGATGGCGCGGGTGGATTCGGCGTTGCGTACGAGGATCTCCTACAACAGCCTGCAGATCCGCCACGACCGGCTCCTCGACGCACTCAACGCCGGCGCCGAGGCGTCCGGGCGGGCCTACTTCGAGCGGCGCGTCGACGAGGCCGTCCGCTCCGCCCGTCGGCGGTCCAGGACCGTGGCCTTGGTGATGATCAGGGTCGCTCCTGGCTGCGAGCAGACCGTCGGTGCCCGGCGGGGCCGCTCGCTGCTCGACGCCGTTTCCTGCATGCAGCGCAGCGTCCGGGCCGGCGACGTCTGCGTCCTGTGGGATGCCACCACCCTGGCCATCCTGGTCCCCTCCGCCGGCGAAGGCGCCGCCGCGGTCACGGCCGGCAGGGTCCGGGATCTGAGCCGGGAGTGCGACGTGACGGTCGAGAGGCTGGCCGTCGTGGTGGGGGCGCCAGCCGAAGCCGCCGCCATCCTGGAGGCGGCGGCCGAGGCCATCGAGGGGGCCCCGGACGGCGACTGGCCTCCGGAGATGACCGTCACCCGTATCTGATCCGCACGGGCGTGATCCCCCGGGGGTTCCAGGCTGTCCCTGACCGGACAGCGGTGATGTCCGAGGCTACAAAGGGTACGACCGCTGCGGGTTACCCCTCCCCCTTCCCCCGCCGTGGCTGGAAAGATGATCAACGCCCTGCTGTCACGCCACCGCGCCCGCCTGTTGCAGCTGTGGCGGTACGCGGCCACGTCGGTCGTGGCCAACCTGACGACCATCAGCGTGCTCGGGATCCTCGTGGGCGTGGTGCGCTTCGACGCCGGTTGGTCGAACGTCATCGCCACCGCGGCGGCCACCATCCCGGCGTTCGAGTTGAACCGGAGGTGGGTGTGGGCCAGGGACGGCCGGGCATCGCTGGGCACCGAGGTCCTGCCGTTCTGGATCTGGGCCTTCCTGGAGCTGGCCATCTCCAGCCTGGCCGTGCACGCCATGGGCGACCACGCCGCCGCGGCCCGCTGGTCCCGCTCCCTGCGCACCCTGGCACTCGAGGTCACCAGCATCGGGACCACCGGCTGCCTGTGGATCGTGCAGTTCCTGCTGTTCGACCGTTGCCTGTTCAGGAACGCCCGCACCCCGGCCTGAGAAAGGTGCGGGGGCGCTGTCGGTGTCCGGCGCTGTCGGTGTCCGGCCCGGGCGGGCCCTCAGGCGAAGTGGAGCTTGTCGAGCGCTGACTGGACCGAAGCGGCGTACGCTTCGCTCGTGTAGGTGGCTCCGGTGATCCCGTAGACCCGGGTGCTCTGGGCCTTGAGGATCTCCGAGCGCAGCATCGGGATGGCCTGGACGGCCAGCTGCTGGGAGTAGCTCTCGGCTGTCCTCAGCTCGGCGGTGCCGATGGAGGAGATGTGTCCGCCCGAGACCGTCACTCTCACGCTCAGCTCGCCGTATCCGTACTGCTCCAGCGTTCCGGTGGCGGTGCCGCCGACCGGTGCAGCGCTGGTGGGGGGCGTCGTCGGATGGCTGGTCGCCGGCTGGCCGCTGCTGGCCGGCGGGTGGCTGCTGCTGGCCGGTTGGCTGCTGGCCGGTTGAGATGCCTGGCCGCCGCCCCCGCTCCCCGACCTGGCGGGGGCCCGGCCGGGGGCCGGGGCCGCGCTGAGAGCAGCCAAGGAGGTGCCCTTGGTGTGGTAGCTGAGCACGCCGGCCAGCCCGGCGGCAGTCGCCGCGACCACGAACGGAGCCCGCTTCACGATGCTCCCACCTCCGACGCCGCCCACCCGCGCCGCCGGGCCCGGACTGCACATGAACGCTCTGCCGCTACCAACTGAACTCCTCGTAGTGGATGTGACGACGGGGGACGCCCGCCTGCTCCATGGCGGCCACCGCGGCGTGCACGAACTCGGGCGGGCCGCACACGAACACCTCCCGCCGCGCCAGCTCCGGCACCAGCTTCCGCAGAAGGCCCGGGGTCACCGCAACCTGCTCCCGGGAGCCGACGAGCTCCTGGAGGGTGCCGTGCCGGTGCCTCACCAGCTCGGCGATCTCCTCCCGCAGGACCAGGTCATCGTCGCGCGACGCCCGGATGATCACATAGGGGTTGGAGGCACGGGGCAGGTCCTCCAGCAGCGCCCGGACCGCGGTGACACCGATGCCACCGGCCACCAGCAGCGCCTTTCGTTGGCGCATGGAGTCGGCCGTGAAGGCGCCGAAAGGTCCTTCGACCAGCACCCGGGTACCGGGACGGAGCCGCGCCACCCCCCTGGAGAAGTCGCCGACCTGCTTGACGGTGAGGCGGATGTAGGGCGGTCGCGGCCGGGCAGAGAGGGAGAAAGGGTGAGCCTGCCACCACAGGCCGGACGCCAGGAAGCGCCACGTGAAGAACTGGCCACCGGAGACGGCCAGCCTCTGCACGCCGCGACCGGTGCAGATGACCGACACCACGTCCGGCCCCTCTGAGCGCACCTCCGCGACCCTCAACCCGTAGCGGGCGTTGCGGAACAGAGGCAGCCCGAACCGGTAGACCACCACCACCCCGGCGGTGGCCGCCCACACGATCGCCCACAGGACCCGGGTCAGCGGATGACCCACGAAGGACGGTCCGAGAGCCACGGCATGGGCGAACGACAGGGCGATGGCCAGGTACATGTAGAGGTGGATGGACCACCAGGTCTCGCGCTGCAGGCGGTTGCGTACCGCCCGGATCGACACGATCCCGGCCAGCACCATCAGGCCCAGGCCCACCGTCGCGGCCAGCACATCCGGGAAGTGCAGGATCAGCGTGACCGACTCGTGCAGGAAGCCGGTGCGGCCGGCCTGGGCGTAGCCGACGATGATGAGCAGGGCGTGGGCCACCAGCAGCGAGATGGGCCAGGGGGCCACCCTCCTGTGCCAGCGCAGCATGCCGTCCTGGCCGAGCACCCGCTCCACCGGCCCGATCCGGCTCACCAGCAGCAGCATGACCAGCAGCAGGTAGGTACCCGCCATCCCGGTGAGGGTTCCGGCGAAGGTTGCCACTCCACCGGGCAGGGACAGCTCCCGACCGGTCTCGACCACGATGGCGCTCAGCATGGCCAGCACGAACCCGACGGCCGCCACCGCGACGGCCACCTGGCTCACCCAGGCCCGGGGCGGGGCGGCCCGAGGCGAGAGGGCCGCCCGTCGTTTGGTGCTCTGAAGTGCTGGGTCGAACGCCTGGACGGCCACGAAGGAGGAGCCTATTTAGGCGGCTTTCACCGGAAACCGTGCGGAAGGAAAAGCTTTAGTAAACCGTCCCCCGCTCCCCACCCCGGCGGACCGGCGCGAGGTAGCCGGCGACAGCGCACCTGTGCCATAGTCGAAGCGGCGTGGCGCTCAATGATATTTCCTTCTGGGCCCGCACGAGCGGGCTCGAAAGCGTGTACATCGTCAGCGGAGCGGGACTTCTCACCCGCTTCACGGCCTGGTTCGCCGAACGGCTGGCTGCTCGGACCGAAGCCACCGCCGGCCCTGATCCGGTGGTGCAGACCGAGCGGGTCAAGCACCGGACGGCGGTGGTGCAGGCGGTCAGGTGGGCCGTGCTGGCAATCATCTGGCTGATCGCCCTGATCCTCGTGCTGGAGCGCCTGGGTGTCCCGCTGACCAGCGTCGTGGCCCCGGCATCA
>JAKAXN010000583.1 GCA_021816565.1 Actinomycetes bacterium | reverse complement strand
TGTAAGAAACCGCTTCGCTTTCCTGATCGATGACACCGTTCTGGTCCTCCATGGTGAAGACCAGCAACCCTCTCAGATGATGTCTGAAGATTCGCGGATCCTGTTGCACGAAGTCAGATGCAAGGCACGACGCCAACTCCCGCTCGTCATCGTCGGTGTCTTGCTCGTCTTCGGTTGTGCACTGGCGTTTGTAGACGCCACGCTTCACCTTGGCAGCCGAGAGGAGGTTCTGGTAGTCGCGCAGCCGGTCTCGGCCGGCCAGGTTCTCACCTATGGCGACCTGCGGGTGGCCCGGGTATCGACCGAGAGCGGGGTGGATGTTGTGCTGTCCGGCCAGGAGGCCACCGTGGTAGGGCGGCGCGCCGCGGTTCCGCTCGTAGCCGGGTCGCTGCTAACCGGGTCGGAGATCGGGTCGGTCCCGCCGGTCGGCTCCGGGTTCGACGTCGTGGCGGTCGGCCTCAAGGCGGGCGCCTATCCGCCGGAACTGGCTCCGGGAGACCGGGTACAGGTCGTCCCAGTCACATCAACGTCCTTGGGGGATGGCACGGCGAGCGTGACGGGCGGGAGCCCAGTGGCGGCGACGGTGCTCGCGATCGAGACGGCGGCGTCGGACTCGGATGCTCCGACGGTGTTCTCGTTGCAGGTCTCAGCCGGCGATGCGGATGAGGTGACCTCGCTTGCCGCAGCCGGACAGGCCAGCCTGGTCGAGGTCGGGGCCGGCTGAGGTGGCTGTCGCGGCGTTCGGATCGGTCCGCTCGTGCGGGGTTACCACCCTGGCTCTCGGGTTGGCGGCCACGTGGCCCGAGGGCCGGAGGGTGCTGTTAGTTGAGGCTGACCCGGCCGGCGGGACGCTGGCCGCGGCGGCGGACTGGCCGGTGGAGCCAAGCCTGGTCTCGCTCGCCGCTGCGGCCCGTCGCGGCGGTGACCCTGCGCTGGTGGGGGAGCACTGCCACCGGCTGCCCGGAGGGGCTGCGGTGCTAGCCGCGCCACCCTTGGGAGACCAAGCTCGCGGGGCTCTGGGGATGCTCGCTGAGCTGCTGCGCCGCCTGGGCGAGCTAGAGGGTGACGTCTTGATTGACTGCGGCCGGCTCGATGCCGGCTCACCGGTGATGGCGGTGTGGGAGCGAGCGGACCGGCCGATTTTGGTGGCCCGACCCAGGCTCGCCGATCTGCAGGCGTTGGCGGCCTGGCTCGAAGGCCGCACAGTTGACGGTTCGCTGCGGTTGGTGACCGTGGGCGATGGACCCTACGCGGACTCCGAGATCGCCGAGACGCTCAGGCTGGAGGTTCTAGCCCGTCTCCCTTGGGATCCCGGCGCGGCCGACGCGTTGACGTTGGTTGCGGCGTCGGCCCGCCAGATGCGTCTCGCTCCGCTGGTGCGCTCCGTGCGCACCCTGGCGGACGAGCTCACCGACGCCCCGCCGGCAGCGGCGTCCGCGATCAGACCGATGCCTGAGCTCATTCGACTCGGGATCCGCATCCTGCGGGCGCGGCGGTCCAACACCGCTTCACATGTCAACGGGAGCATCGCGCAGGAGACGGAGCGGTGAGCATCGACGCCGGGGTGGTGGCCGGACTACGGGCCGAGGTGCTCGCCGCGTTGTCCGAACGCCAGCGCGAGCTGGCGATGGCGGGGCAGCCGCCGCTCAGTCCGGGCGACGAGCAGGCATTGGGACGTCAACTGATCGCCGAGGCGTTGGAGGGCCGCGCCAACCGGGCCCTGCGTGACCGGGAGGCGATGCTGTCCGCTTCCGAGGAGGACGAGCTGGCCCATGCCACCTTCGACGCCCTGTTTCGCCTGCACCGTCTGCAGCGTCTCTTGGACGACCCGAGTATCGAGAACATCAACGCCAACGGGTACGACCAGGTGTGGGTCCGCTACGCCGACGGTCGCCGGGAGCAGGTCGAGCCGATCGCCGCCAGTGATGACGAGTTGGAGGAGATGCTGCGCACCGCGGCGGCGCGGACGGGGATCGGGGAGCGCCGCTTCGATCGCGGCTCACCCCGATTGTCGTTGCAGCTGCCGGACGGGTCGAGGTTATTCGCGTTGATGGCGGTGTCGGCCCGGCCCTGCCTATCGATCCGCCGCCACCGCTACTTGCGCGTCACCGCAGACGATCTGGTGATGCTGGGCACCCTCGATTTGGGGTTGCGGGAGTTCGTTCGCGCGGCCATGTTGGCGCGCAAGTCTTGCGTTATATGCGGTGGCACCGGAGCGGGCAAGACCACCCTGCTGCGGGCCATGGCAGCCGACATCCCTCCGGCCGAGCGGCTGGTGACCATCGAAGACTCCCTCGAGCTGGGTCTTGACCGCTTCCCCGAACTTCACCCCGACGTCGTAGCTCTCGAAGCGCGGGAGCCGAACCTCGAAGGCGAGGGGGGCGTCAGCTTGGCTGAGTTGGTCCGCTGGGCGCTGCGCATGTCGCCTGACCGGGTGATCGTGGGCGAGGCCCGGGGCGAGGAGGTCCTGGCTCTTCTCAACGCCATGTCCCAGGGCACCGACGGATCGATGGCCACGCTCCATGCCTCTTCGTCTCGAGGGGCGTTCTCCAAGCTGGCCACCTACGCGGTGCAATCGCCCGAGCGTCTCCCGTTGGAGGCCACCAACCTGCTGGTGGCGAACGCCGTGCACTTCGTGGTCTACATCGCCCAAGACGGGGATCGCCGCTATGTGGCGTCGGTGCGCGAGGTGGTCGACGCCGAGGGTCCGATGGTGGTCTCAAACGAGATCTTCCGGCCCGGCTGACGACGGCCATGGGAGACTCCTCGTAGACGGCCATTGAGGTTCCCCGGGTACGGCCACGAGAATTCCCCGCGTGTGGCCATGGGTTGTCCCCGGGCCGGGTGGGGTGGGTGTCCACCTGTTGGGG
>JAKAXN010000090.1:526-13581 GCA_021816565.1 Actinomycetes bacterium | reverse complement strand
CGGCCCGCCCGGCGCCGGAGAGGACCGCCTGGGGCGGGCGCCGCCCGGCCGCCAGGCCGGCCCCGACGCCCACGGCCACGGCGATGACGGCGAGGAGCACGTGGTGACGGTACCGGCTCGGGGCGTTGCGGTCGCGGCTTCCCAGCGCGGTCGGCCCCGGACACCCGGCCGCCGGGCCGCCGCCCTGTGTGACGCCCGTCGCATCCGGGGGCCCCGGATGGCAGAGAAGCGCCGGTCGTCGCTACCGTTGAGCCGGTCGTCATGGACCAGGTGATCCGTTTTCGCTCCGCTGTGGCGCTGGCCGGCAACTTCCCCGTCCTGGCCGGCGCGGACCTCGACGTGACCCGCGGTGAGGTGGTGCTGGTGCGCGGGTCGAACGGGGCCGGCAAGACCAGCCTGCTGCGGGCCTGCGCCGGGCTGCTGCGCGTCGTCGGAGGGGAGGCCGTGGTGCTCGGGGCCGACCTGGTGCGCGACCAGCGGGCGGTCCGCCGCCGGATCGGCCTGCTCGGCCACGCCACCGGCCTCTACGACGAGCTGACCGCCCGGGACAACGTCCGCTTCGGCCTGAGGGCTGCGGGGGCGCCGGTGGCGGCGGCCGATCCGGTGATGGAGCGCCTGGGCCTGTCGGGCCGGTTGGCCGGGACCCGGGTGGCTTCCCTCTCGGCCGGGCAGCGGCGGCGGGTGTCCCTGGCCGTCCTGTTGGCCCGCAACCCGGAGCTGTGGCTGCTCGACGAGCCCCACGCCGGCCTCGATGCCGACAACCGGGATCTGCTGGACCGGGAGATAGCCGCCGCGGCAGCCGCCGGGCGCACCGTCCTCCTGGCCTCGCACGAGTCCGACCGGGCCGGCCCGCTCGCCACCAGGGTCGTCACCGTCGCCGGCGGCGTGGTCACCTCGGCGGGCGCCGCGCCGGCGCTGGACGGTGCCGGTCCCGGAGCAGGCGACCCTACCGGCCTGTCAGACGCGGAGGTGGCCGGCCATGTGGCGTGACGCCCTGGTCGTCGGGGGCAAGGACCTGCGGGTGGAGCTGCAGAGCCGGGTCACGACCATGCAGGTGGCGCCGTACGCGGTGCTGGTCCTGCTGCTGTTCGGGTTCGCGTTCGACCAGGATCACGCCATCTTGACCAAGACCGCCCCCGGGCTGTTCTGGGTGGCGGTGCTGCTGTCGTCCCTGCTGGCCGTGCAGCGCAGCTACGCCATCGAGGCGGTCGACGGGGCCAAGGACGGCCTTCGGCTGTCGGGACTGGACCCGGCGGGCATATTTCTGGGTAAGTTAGCGGCGGTGGCCGCCCAACTGGTTGTGCTCGAGTTGCTCCTGGGTCTCGGTGTGGTGGTGCTGTTCGACACCAAGCTGCACGATCCGGCCCTGCTGGTCCTGAGCGCGCTGTGCGCCACTGTCGGCCTGGCCGCGGCCGGCACCGTGTACGGGATGGTGGCCTCGGGGCTCCAGGTCCGCGAGACCCTGCTCCCGCTGCTCATACTCCCGGTGGTCGCCCCGGTCCTGCTCGGCGCCACCCAGGCGTGGATGGCCGCGCTCGGCACCAGCGCCACCGACGGCTGGAAGTGGCTCTCGCTGCTCGCGAGCTTTGCGGCGATCTACGTAGCGGCCGGAATCCTGTCATTCTCGACGTTGGTGGAGGACGCCTGATGCACGCCGGAACCGGAGACAAACTCACAAGGGGCCTGGGTCTGGCCGCCATCGTGGCGGTGGCCCTCACCGCCTGGCTGGGCCTGGTGGTCTCGCCCCCGGACCAGGTGCAGGGTCAGCTGGTCCGGTTGCTCTACGTGCACCCGGCGGCGGCCACCGCCTGCTACGTCGGCTTCGGAATGAGTGCCCTGGCCAGCCTGGCCTACCTGTGGCCCCGCACCCGCAGCCGGCGTTGGGACCGCCTGGCCGCGGCCTCAGCCGAGGTCGGTGTGGTCTTCTGCGTCATAACCCTGGTCACCGGCTCGATCTGGGGTCGCGGGTCGTGGGGGGTGTGGTGGACCTGGGACGCCCGACTGACCCTCACCGCCCTGCTGTGCGCGGTGTTCATCGGGTACCTGGCCCTGCGCCGCACCAGCGGGGATCCCGAGCCGAGGGCCAAGCGGTCGGCTGTGGTGGCGGTGGTGTGCGCCCTCCTGGTCCCGGTCGACCACGAGGCCACCACCTGGTGGCAGACCCTCCACCAGGGCAACACCCTGTTCCGGGCCAACCCGCTCATCCACGGGCTCCAGCTCTGGACCATGCTCCTGTCGTTCGTCGCCTACGGCCTGGTGTTCACCTGGCTGCTCATCCACCGCTACCGGGTGGAGGTCCTGGAGGACCGCTACGAGGAGGAGGGCTTCGCCGTGGCCATCGCCGAGCGGCGGGCCGAGGGCGGGGTGGTCACCGCCGCAGCCCCGGCCGTCCCGGTGCCGGCCGCCGCCGGCGGGCCCCTGGGGATCGTCACAGCCGCCGCATCAGAAGGAGAGCAGATCTCGTGAACGGCTATGTAGCCGGCGGGTGGGGGGCCACCGCAGCCATCCTGGTCGTCTACACCTGGCGCACGCTCAGGCGGGGCCGGGTGCTCGGACGCAGCCTCCCCCCGGGCGAGAAGACGTGGCGCTGACCACCGGCACCCCCGCCAGTCCCGCACCCGCGGCCGGGGGGCCGCAGGGCCAGGGAAGCATCCCGCCGGCTGCGCCGTCGGTGCGCAAGCGCACCTTCCTGGGTTCCCGTCGCCGCCAGATCGCCGCCGGGGTGGTCATCGCCGGGGCGGTGGCGTTCCTGCTGTTCCAGGGCCTCGGTAACGCCACCGAGTACTTCAAGACGGCCAACCAGGCCGTCGCCGACCGGGCGTCGCTCGGGACCCGGCAGTTCCGCATCGAGGGCACCGTGGACGACAACGTGAGGCGGGTGGGCAACGTGACGTCGTTCTCCATCACCTCCAACGGCGTCACCGTGCCGGTGCTCGACAGCAAGGAGCCGCCGGAGCTGTTCAAGCCGGGGATCCCGGTGGTGCTGGAGGGCCATTTCGGGGCCGCCGGCCCGGTGTTCCACAGCGACCTGATCATGGTCAAGCACACCGCCAGCTACGTGGCCGCCCACCCTGACCGGCTCAAGCCGCAGACCCCCGCTCCCGGGTCCCCGGCCGCCGGCACCCCGGCGGGGAAGCCGTGAACGCGGCCGCCGGCGAGAGCGCCGACCTGCTGGTCTTCGGGGCCGCCGTCCTCGGCTGCATCACCCTGGTCATCGGGCTGCTCAAGGGCCGTACCAACCTCGTCCGGGCCGGGCGGACCTACACCTGGGTGATCCTGATCGGGGCGGTGGCGGCCGTCGCGGCCATGCAGCACGCCCTGATCACCCGGGACTTCTCCCTGCAGTACGTGGCCGGCAACGACAGCGTCTCCACCCCGCTGCTGTTCCGCATCACCGCCATGTGGTCCAACCTGTCGGGCTCCATCCTCCTGTGGGGCCTGGTGCTGGCCCTGTACGTGGCGGCCATGGGCTGGCGCTTCCGCCACCGGGCCACCGATCCGCTGGTCGGCTGGGCCACCGCCATCGCCTACGCCGTGGTGGCTTTCTTCTTCGGGCTGATGCTGACCGCCTCCAATCCCTTCACCCAGGTGAAGGGCCCGATACCGACCGACGGGCCGGGGCCGGATCCGCTGCTGCAGAACCACATCCTGGTGGCCTTCCACCCCCCGATCCTCTACCTCGGTATGGTGGGCTTCACCATCCCGTTCGTCTTCGCCTGCGCCGGGCTGATCACCGGCCGGGTGGGCGAGGGATGGCTGCTGGAGACCCGCCGCTGGACCCTGTTCGCCTGGGGCTTCCTGACCGTCGGCGTGATCCTCGGGGCCTGGTGGAGCTACGAGGTGCTCGGATGGGGCGGCTACTGGGCCTGGGACCCCGTCGAGAACGCCGCCTTCCTTCCGTGGATCACCGGCACCGCCTTCCTGCACTCGGTGATGGTCCAGGAGCGGCGGGGCATGCTGCGGGTCTGGAACCTGTCGCTGCTGATCTCCACCTTCAGCCTCACCGTGCTGGCCACCTTCCTGACCCGCTCGGGGGTGTTCAACTCGGTCCACTCGTTCAACAACAGCGGCATCGGGCCGGCCCTTTTGACGTTCTTCGTGGTGATCGTGGTGCTCTCCGTCGGCCTGCTGGCCTGGCGGGGCGACATGCTGCGCTCGCCCGGGTCGATCAGCTCCCCGGTGTCGCGCGAGGCGGCCTTCCTGGCCAACAACTTCCTCTTCGGGGCGTTCGCTCTGATCGTCCTGCTGGGAACGGTCTTTCCGCTGATCGCCCAGGCGGTCAACGGGTCCCAGATCACCGTCGGCTCGCCCTACTTCGACCGCATGACCATGCCGGTGGTGGTCTGCATCCTGTTCCTGATGGCGGTGGCCCCCATCCTCCCGTGGCGCCAGACCACCCCGGGACTGCTGCGGACCAGGCTGTTCTGGCCCGCCGCCGTGGCCGTGGCCACCCTCGCCGGGTGCGTGATCGGGGGCATCCGGGGGCTCAACCCGCTCCTGGCGTTCGGTCTCGGGGCGTTCGCCGGTACCTCGGCCCTGCGCCAGCTGTGGCTGGAGCTGCGCCGCAAGGGCCTCAAGGGGTTCACCGGGGCCAGCGGCGGGGGGATGGTGGTCCATCTGGGCGTGGTGTTCATCGCCGTGGCCTTCGCCGCCAGCCACTCCTTCGCGGCGTCGGCCCAGCTGCCCATCACCCAGGGCCAGACGGTCAACTTCGACGGCCACTCCTTCACCTTCGAGGGCACCCGCAACTTGGCCACCTCCACCCACACCGCCCTGCAGGCGGTGGTTAGCGTCGACCACGGCCAGAGCTACGCCCCGGCCATCAGCGACTACCCCTTCGCCAGCGAGGCCATCGGCACGCCTTCGGTGCGCAGCACCCTCACCGAGGACATCTACCTGACCCTGGCCTCGCCGCCCACGCACCCCGGCGGCTCCGCCGTGATCGGCGTCATCGTCGAGCCGCTGGTGAGCTGGATATGGATCGGGGGCGGGGTGATGCTGATCGGCACCGCCCTGGCCGCCTGGCCCGGCCGGCGCCGCCGCCGTCGGACCGGCGATCCCGCGGCCGCAACCGCGGCGTCGGCGCCGGCCGAGGAGGCCGTGGCCGAGCCGGTGGGGGCCGGCCCGGCCGGGGGGTCCGGCGCGGGCGTCGGGTCCTGACCGTGGAGGACGTGACCGTGGACGAGCCCACCGTCGACGAGCCGGCCCCGGCGGGGGGTCCGCAGCCCCGCCGGTCCCGGACGGTGCTGTACACCACCCTGGCGGTGGCCGCTGTGCTGGCCGTGCTGATCGCTGTCCTGGCCGCATCCAAGCCGGTCGGACACGGTGCGTCATCCAGCCCGCTGGTGGGCCGGCCGGCCCCGCCGATCGCCGGGCCCAGCCTCTCCGGCGCCAACCGGTACTCCCTGTCGCAGTACCGGGGCCGCTGGGTGCTGGTCAACTTCTCGGCCAGCTGGTGCGTCCCGTGCCGCCAGGAGACCCCTCAGCTGGTCCGCTTCGAGAACGAGCACGCCGCCACCGGCGACGCGGTCGTCCTGGCCGTGTCGTTCGACCCGACCGACCGGGCCCACCTGGCGGAGTTCCTGCGCTCCAGCGGGGCCACCTGGCCGGCGGTCAACGATCCGGGCGCCGAGGTCTCCTACGGCGTCGAGGGCATACCGGAGTCGTACCTGGTCGACCCCCAGGGGACGGTGATCGCCAAGTTCACCGGTGGGGTGACCGCGGCGCAGGTGAACGGCGTCATCAAGAAGGCCTCCGCGGCGTGACGACGGCGCTGCGCAGGTGGGGGCCGTGGGCGGTTCTGGTGGCGGTGGCGGTGGCGGTCCTGGCCGTCGGACTGCACCGCAGCGGTCATCCCAGCCTCGACGCCCGGGCCCAGAGCCTGGCCGCCCAGGTGCGCTGCCCCGTCTGCAACGGCGAGACGGTGGCCCAGTCGCAGGCGGCGCCGTCGGTGGAGATACGCAACCAGATCCGCAAGGACCTGCAGGCCGGCGAGACCGACAACCAGATCCTGGCCGGTCTGGTGCAGTCATACGGCGCCGGCATCCTGGAGAAGCCGCAGGCCAGCGGCATCGGCCTGCTGGTGTGGGTGATCCCGGTGGTGGCGGTGGTCGTGGCCGGGGGCGTCCTGTCGCTGGTCCTCCTCCGCTGGCGCCGCCGGGGCGCCACCGAACTGGCGACCGGTGGGCTCGACGCCGGGGGTGCCGACGCCGGGGGCACGGCCGTGGCGCCGTCGCAGCAGACCCCGGCCGCGGCGGGCCCCTCGGCCTCCGGAGCCGCTCCGGTGGCCGCCCCCACGGGCGGGGGAGTGGCCACTGCGGTGATCGACGAACCCGGGGCGGTACCGCCCGCGCCGGGTGTCCCACCCGGGCCCGGTGGACCCCCCGGGGCCGGTGCCGCGGCCCCCGGGTCATCGGGGCCGCGCCGGGCCGACCGGCGGCGCTGGAGCACCCGGACCCGGTGGGCGGCCACCGGCGGGGTGCTGGCCGTGGTGGCCGCCGGAGCGTCGTGGGCGGTGGCCGCCTCGTCGGGCACCAGACTGCCCGGGGAGTCCATCACCGGTCAGGTGCTGCCCGACCAGCAGGTGGCGGCCGACCTGCAGAACGCCGCAGCGGCGGCCCAGAGGAACGACGTGGTCGGCGCCCTCAAGGACTACGAGAAGGTCCTCAAGGTGGAGCCGAAGCAGGTGGACGCCCTGACCGCCATGGGATGGCTGCTGGCCCAGACCGGCCAGCCCAGCCTCCTCAAGCAGGGACTGTCCGAGCTGGCCGCGGCCGAGCGGGCCCAGCCCTCCTACGCCCCGGCCCACCTCTACCGGGGGGTGAGCCTCCTCGGGGAGGGCGACTACGCCGACAGCGTCCCCGAGTTGCAGTGGTACCTCGACCACAATCCGGACCCGCAGCTGGTGCCCCAGGTCAAGAAGGCCCTGGCCCAGGCGCAGGCCGGCCTGGCGGCCACCAGGGCCGCCGGTGCCCCCGGCTCCTCGGGTGGGTCCAGCCCCTCGGGTGCTTCCCCGGCGCCCGCCGGCGGCTAGGCCCTCAGGTCGCGCAGCCGGGCCACCACGCCGGCCAGCGCATCCACGCAGCGGTCGACGTCGGCCCCGGTGCTGGACCAGCCCACCGACAGGCGCAGACTGCGCTCTGCGTCCACCCCCATGGCCTGCAGCACCGGGGACGGCTCGAGCGACTCCGACGAGCACGAGCTGCCCGAATGGGCCGCCACCCCGGCCTGGTCCAGCCCGATGAGGACCGGCTCCGCCTCCAGCCCGGCGAACCCGGCGCACAGCAGGTGGGGCAGCCTCCGCTCCGGCTCGGCCGGCCCGTACAGCTCGGCGCCGGGGATGGCCGACACCGCAGCCCGCAGCCGCTCCACCAGCGCCGCGGCGGCTGTCGTTTCCGCCTCGAGCACCCCGATGGCCGCCAGCTCCGCCGCCGCGACGCCGAAGCCCGCCGCCGCCGGGAGGTTCTCGAGGCCGCCCCGCCGGGCCCGCTCCTGCGAGCCCCCGACGATGAAGGGGGTGATCCGCAGCCCCCTCCTCACCAGCAGGGCCCCCGCCCCTTTGGGGCCGCCCAGCTTGTGGGCCGAGACCGACATCAGGTCCGCGCCGAGAGCGTCGAAGGCGATCGGCACGTGGCCGGCCGCGGCCGCCGCGTCCACGTGGAGCAGCGTGGCGTGACGCCGGCACAGCTCGGCTATCTCGGTCACCGGCTGGATGGTGCCGACCTCGTGGTTGGCCAGCTGGCACTGCACCAGTGAGACCGCCCGAGTCGCCAGGGTCTCCTCCACCTGCGCCGGGTCCACCCGGCCGCTGCGGTCCACCGCCAGCGGTAGGACCTCGGCGGCCCACCTCCTCGACGACTCCAGCACCGCGCTGTGCTCCACCGGGGCCATCAGGACCGCGCCGGGGCGGACGCCGGCCAGTACCCCGTAGGAGGCCGCGTTGATCGATTCGGTGGCCCCCGAGGTGAAGATCACCTGCCGGGGCCGGGTGCCGAACAGCGTCGCGACCTGCTCCCTGGCGTCCTCCAGGGCGACGCGGGCCATCCGGCCCTCGGTGTGGACCCGGCTCGGATCGGCGCCCGACAGCGCCTCCCACACCGCCCGGGCCGCGGCCGGGCGCAGCGGCGAGGTGGAGGCGTGATCCAGGTAGGAGCGGCTCGGGCCCCCGGGGGGAGGGACCGTCGCGGCGTCAGACGATGCTGATGCAGGCGTCATCGCCGAGGGCCCGGGACGACTCGGTGGCCACCACGGCCTCGCCGTACAGGCCGCCCAGCATGCCCCTGACCATGCCCCGGTCCACCGCGCAGATGACCGGGTGCTGCTTGGCCGTGTCGAAGAACGGGCAGGAGTCCTTGATCAGGGCCAGGGAGCCGCCCCGGGCCTCGGCGTGGGCCTCGAAGCCGTGGGCGGTGAGGGCGTCGGCGATGGCGTGGAGCGCCACCCGGAACGACCGGTGGCCGTCGCCGGGGGACATCTGGCTGGCCAGCCGCCGCCCGTAGTCCTCTCCCACCTTCTCCGCCATGGCCTCGGCCTGTTCCGGCGCCATGTGCGACAGCGCCTCGCCCAGCAGCATGATGAGCAGGTCGTCACCCCGGCGGGGAGCCGCCAGCCCGGCGTCGAGGGCGGTGGAACGGTACCGCTTCGACGGTCGTCCGGCGCCGCCCCCGAGCGGGCGGAGCACGAAGACCTCCAGGTAGCCACCGGCCGTGAGCTTGTCGAGGTGGTGGCGGGCCACGTTGGAGTGCAGGGTGAAGCGCTCGGCCACCTCCGACGCGGTCACCCCCTGCGGTCGTTCCCGGACGAACAGGTAGATCTGGCGGCGGGTCGGATCGCCGAAAGCGGAGGTGACGGCGGCCACCGCCGCCGAGAAGCCCGCATCGCTCAGGGCGGCCGGAGGCGTCGGGTCCCCCGGATCGGCCCCCGGCTGGTCAGTTTCCAACCCCACGGGAGTATTCTAACTACCTACGTAGTAGAAATCTCCCGCCCCACGGCGGCGACGGGCCAGCGGCCGCGTGCGCCGGAGAGAAGGAAGCCCCCATGGCTCTCAGCGAGCAGCAACTGATAGACGCCCTCCGGCCGGTCACCGACCCGGAGCTCCACATGAGCATTGTCGACCTGGGAATGGTGCGCGGCGTCAGCGCCCGCAGAGGTCACGTCACCGCCACCGTCGCTCTGACCGTGGCCGGCTGCCCCATGCGCGACGAGGTCACCCGCCGGGTGCGCAGCGCTCTCGGACAGGTGAAGGGCGTCAAGGACGTCGAGGTGGAGCTGACGGTGATGAGCCCCGAGGAGCTCCAGCGGGTGCGCTCCCAGGTCGCCGGGCGGGCCGGGGATCCGCAGGCGTGGGGTCCCGACGGCCCGGCGACGGTGTCGGCGGCCGCCGAGGGTGGCCACTCCCACGGTGGGGGTCACTCCCACGGGGCCGGCCGGGGCCCGCTCGGCCACGAGGAGGGCCGGCCGAACCCGTTCGGCCCGCAGAGCCGCACCCGGGTCATCGGCATCAGCTCCGGTAAGGGCGGCGTGGGCAAGTCCTCCGTCACGGTGAACCTGGCCGTGTCCCTGGCCCGTGCCGGCCACGACGTGGGCATCATCGACGCCGACGTCTACGGCTTCTCGGTGCCGGGCATGCTCGGCGTGTCGGAGCCCCCCACGGTGCAGGACCTCAAGATGGTCCCCCCCGACGCCCACGGGGTGCGGTGCATCTCGATGGGCTTCTTCCTCGACGACGAGCAGCCCGTGGTGTGGCGGGGGCCCATGCTCCACAAGGCCCTCGAGCAGTTCCTCGTCGACGTGGACTGGGGCGACCCGGAGTTCCTCCTCGTCGATATGCCGCCGGGAACCGGCGACGTGGCCCTGTCGATGGCGCAGTACCTGCCCACCTCCGAGATGTACGTGGTGACCACCCCCCAGCCGGCCGCCCGGCGGGTGGCCCAGCGCAGCGCCTACATGGCCAAGAAGCTCAACCTCCCGATGCGGGGGGTCATCGAGAACATGAGCTGGTGGACCGGTCCCGACGGGTCCCGCCAGGCCCTCTTCGGGGAGGGCGGCGGTGCGCAGCTGGCCGAGGAGCTGGGCGTGCCGCTGCTCGGCCAGATCCCCCTGGACCCGGCCCTGCGCGAGGGCGGCGACTCCGGTGCGCCCATAACCGTCACCCAGCCCGACAGCGAGACGGCCCGGGCGTTCGCCGCCGTGGCCTCGGCCATCGTGAGCCGGGGCCGGGCCCGGGTGTTCCGCCCGGAGTTGACCGTCCGCTAGCTCCCCGGCCGACAGGGCCGCTCCCGACGACGGAAAATGTCCGCGCCGCGGTCACATAACGCCCGGATTGGGCGTGTAATGGTTCCGTGGCAGATGACGACGACCCCGGCGGCCCCGCCGCAGCCGAAGTCGGGCGCCCGATAGGCCGGCGCCTGGTCCTGGGCATGCTCGGGCTGGGCGCCGTCGGCGTGGTGGCCGGCAAGACCGTCCAGGACGGCATCAGCGCCGCTCTGGCCCCGGTGCAGCGGCTGGACCCGACCGGCCTGACCGGGCTGCTGCCGGGCAACTACTTCCGGATCTACACCGTCACATCCGGCTACCCCTACGAGTCCCCCCAGGATTACCGCCTGACGGTGGACGGCCTGGTGGACCGGCCGCTGAAGCTCAGCCTGGCCGACCTGCAGGCCATGGCCCCCACCCGGCTGGTCAGGGCCTTCCAGTGCGTGACCGGCTGGCGGGTACCGGGCGTCCACTGGGAAGGGGTGCTGATCGCGGATCTGCTGGACCGGGCCGGGGTGGCGGCGCAGGGGACGGCGCTGCGCTTCGAGTCCTTCGACGGCACCTACACCGAGAGCCTGACCATCGACCAGGCCCGCCGGCCCGACGTGATGGCGGCCTACTCGATGTCGGGGGCGCCGCTCGGCCGCGAGCACGGCGGGCCCGTCCGGCTGTACGTGGCCCCCATGTACGGATACAAGTCGATCAAGTGGCTCTCGCGCATAGAGGTGGTCGACCGGGTGGAGCCCGGTTACTGGGAACAGGTCGGCGGTTACGCCGTCAACGCATGGGTGGGGCGCAGCAATGGCCGCAACGACCCGCCCACCTGAGCCGCAGGCCCCCGCCGGGGCGGCCCCGCTGGAGCGCTTCGACGCCGTCGAGCGGTTGGCCCACTGGGCCAACGCGGTGCTGTTCCTGGCCCTGGTGGCCACCGGCGCACTGCTCTACGTGGCCCCGCTCGGCGATCTGGTGGGCCGACGGGCCCTGGTCGAGGATGTGCACGTCTGGTGCGGGCTGGCCCTGCCGGTCCCGCTGGCGGTGGCCGTGGCCGGCCGCTGGGGGTCGGCGCTCAGGGCGGACCTCAGGAGGTTCAACCGGTGGTCGCACGGTGACCGGCTGTGGCTGGGGGCGCTCACCCTCCGCCGGGCCGAGCGCCTGGCGGTCATGGCCCGGGTCGAGGTGGGCAAGTTCAACGCCGGGCAGAAGCTCAACGCCGCCTTCACCGCCGGCACCGGACTGGTGATGCTCGGCACCGGGGCCATCATGCGCTGGTACGGGCCGTGGCCGCTGGCGTGGCGGACCGGGGCCACCTTCGTGCACGACTGGCTGGCCCTGGCGGCCGGGGTGGTCATCTTCGGCCACATCTCCATGGCGCTGCGCCATCCCGATTCGCTGCGCTCGATGTGGACCGGTCGGATCAGCCGGCGCTGGGCCGAGACCCACGCCCCGGGCTGGCTGGCCGGGCGCGACGGCTGACAGCCGCCCGCTATCCCCCAGCCTGGAGCGCCGGGTCCACCGCGGCCAGGGCGTCGGCGAGCACGCCGGCGGCCCGGTCGACCTCGTCGGCGGTGACCGACAGCGGGGGAGCGATCCGGATGACGTTGCCGGCCACCCCGCCCCGGCCGACCAGCAGGCCCCGGCGGCGGGTCTCCTCGAGCACCAGGGCGGCGGCTTCGGGGGCCGGATCCCGGCGGCCCGGCCGGACCAGCTCCAGCGCCACCATCAGGCCCCGGCCGCGGACCTCGCCCAGCCCGGCGAACCGGTCGCCCAGCGGCCGCAGCCGGTCCATCAGCTGAGCGCCCCGGGCCAGGGCATTGGCCTGGAGGTCGTTGGACAACAGGTACTCCAGGTTGGCCAGGGCCCCGGCGGTGGCGAGCGGGTTGCCGCCGAAGGTGGAGATGGAGTTGGCGCTCACCGCGTCGATCACGTCGGCCCGCCCGACCAGGCCACCCAGGGCCAGCCCGTTGCCCAGGCCTTTGGCGAAGGTCAGCAGATCCGGCGTGAAACCGTGGGCCTGGTATCCCCAGAAGTGCCGGCCGGTCCGGCCCCAGCCGGTCTGCACCTCGTCGGAAACGAAGAGGATGCCGTAGTCGGCCAGCACCTCCCGGAAGGCCCCGAGCAGGCCGTCGGGGGGCACCGCGAAGCCGGCGACCCCCTGGATCGGCTCGGCGATCATGCAGGCCACGTCCCCGGCGGTGGTGGTCTCGATCACGTCCCTCAGGTCGGCCACGCAGGCGTCGATGTAGCGGTCGTCGGGGAGGTCGCGGAACGGGCTGCGGTAGCGGTACCCGCCGTGGACGTACGAGACGTTGACCGGGGTCAGGCTGGACGACGACCAGCTGCGGATCCCGGTCGCGGCCATGGTGGCGAACGACCGGCCGTGGTAGCTGTGGCGCAGGGCCAGCACCTGGTTGGACCGGCGGGCCCCGCAGCACAGCATCAGCGCCGTGTCGTTGGCCTCGCTCCCGGAGTTGGTGAAGAAGACCTTGGCGTCGTCGATTCCCGACAGCCCGGCGATTCGCTCGGCCAGCTCCACCATGGGCCGGATCAGGTACAGCGTGGAGGTGTGCAGCACCCGGCCGGCCTGGGCCCGGATGGCCTCCACCACCTCGGGAACCGAGTGGCCGGTCATGGTGGTGAGGATGCCCCCGAAGAAGTCCAGGTAGACCCGGCCCTGCGAGTCGGTGACCGTGCGACCGTCCCCCGAGACGATCTCGATGGGCTCGTCGTAGAAGAGGCTCAGCCAGCGGGGCATCACCGCCCGGTGCCGGCTCAGCAGGTCGTCGCTCATCCTACGTCCTGGC
>JAKAXN010000090.1:0-516 GCA_021816565.1 Actinomycetes bacterium | reverse complement strand
TCCGATCTCGAATCGCAGGCGTAGCGGTCGGTCATCCCGTCGACGTAGGCCACCGCAGCCAGCACCGGGTCCTCGGCCCGGCGGAACTCGGGGGGCAGGTCGTCGGGGTTGCGGATCAGGTGCTCCACCAGCGCCTCCAGCATGTCGATCACCGTACGCCCCTGCGCCACCGACTCGGGCCGCAGGTAGATCCGCTCGTGGTTGAACGCCCGGAGGCGGGCCAGGGCGTCGCCCATGGGCTCGGACATGCCCACCAGCCCGGTCTCCGACACCGTGGCGACGATGTCGGTGATGAAGGCGTGCAGCTGCGCCGAGCGGGTCACCCCGCAGCGCCCGGCCACCTCGGCCGGCAGGTCCGCCGGGTCCACCAGCCCGGCCCAGGCGGCGTCCTCGAGGTCGTGGGCACAGTAGGCCACCCGGTCGGCCAGGCCGACGACCTGCCCCTCCGGGGTGGAGGGCGCCGGCCGGGACCAGGAGTGGTTGCGGATGCCGTCGAGGGTGGCGGCACACAGGTTC
>JAKAXN010000582.1 GCA_021816565.1 Actinomycetes bacterium | reverse complement strand
CCACCTGAACCTCATCACCCGGATCAACCGGCGGCCGCCAAATCGTCACCTCCCCCGAGCTGTTGAGGATCACGTGAGTCTCCCCACTTTCGATCACTGAAATTCCCCACCTCCCGGGGCTGGTGATGGTCCACCAGCAGGGAGGGCTCCTCCTTGATGCTGGCGGGTTCTCACACCTAGCCAGCTGGAGGAGCCCTCGTCACCATGATGACAACGGGAGAAGATGTGGAAGCGCATGTGTTGAGGAAACGGGGGTGGTCGATCTCGGCCATCGCCCGTCATCTGGGCCGAGACCGCAAGACGGTCCGGGCCTATCTGGAAGGCAAACGCCAGCCGGGAGTACGCCGGCGGCCGGGCCCGGACCCGCTGGAGCGGTTCGTGCCGTATCTGGCCGCGAGGTTCACGGACGACCCGCACGTGTGGGCGTCCGCCCTGTATGACGAGCTGGTCCCACTCGGCTATGACCGTTCGTATCCGAGTTTCGTCCGCCAGCTGCGGGCGGCCGGGCTGCGCCCGCACTGCGAGGCGTGCGACGGGGTGGCCGGCCGGGAGACGATCGACATCGCTCATCCGGCCGGGGAAGAGATCCAGTGGGACTGGTTCGAGCGGCGCAACGCGCCGTGGGGTGGCACCGCCTATGTGCTGTTGGGGACGTTGCCGCATTCGGGCCGCACCCGGGGCGTGATCGCACCGGGCATGGACCAGGCGCATCTGATCGAGGCGATGGACGCGGTGCTGCGCCGCTTGGGAGGCACCGCCCGCTACTGGCGGGTGGATCGCATGGCCACGGTGATCGTGCCCGGCAGCGGGGATGTGCAGGCCAGCTTCGCCCCGGTGGCCAAGCACTATGGCGCTGCGGTGGCGCCGTGTCCGCCCCGGCGGGGCAACAGGAAGGGTTCGGTCGAGGCCGGCGTGCGCTTCGCTTGTGGCCGGTGGTGGCGGACCCTGGCCGCGGACAGCATGGAGGCGGCGCAGGTCAGCCTGGACCGGTTCTGGGCGACGACCGGCGATGCCCGGCTGCGCAGCCCGGGCCGGATCGATTTCCCGCCATCTGATGGCTCCCGGCCGGCGTGGCCGACTGTGGGTGAGCTCGCCGACGCGGAGCCGCTGCTCCCGCTGCCGGCGGCGGTGTTCCCGGCCACGACCGAGACCGAAGCGGTCGTGGACCTCCGGGCGACCGTGGCGTTCAGGGGGAACCGCTACTCCGTGACGCCCGGACTGGCCGGACAGCCGATGCGCCTGCGTCACCGGCTGGGCACCAACACCTTGGACGTGGTCAGCCCGGCCGGTGCCGTGCTGGTCAGCCACACCCTGGCCGCGCCGGGCGCCGGGCTGATCGTGCGCACCCCGGCACATCGCGAGGCGTTGGAGAAGGTCGTGCTCGGCCAGTTCACCACGGCCCGGCCCTGTGACCGCAAGGCCAACCGGCCGCCCGGGCAGACAGCGCTGGCGGAGCGGGCCCGCCTCCTCGGCGCCGGCGGCGCCGAACCGAAGGTCGATCTGGAGGACATGGCGGAGGTCATCCGCCTGGCGTTCCCCGGAGCGACCGTGATCGACGAGGCGGAGGTGACCGGGTGAGCGCCAACAGCGACTACCAAAAGCTCCGCTCCCATCTGGCGTTCCTGCGTATGGCCGCCGCCGCGGAGGCCCTGCCCGGCCTGCTCGAGCAGGCCACCAAGGTCGACGGTGGGCTCAGCCACTCCGCCTTCTTGGAACAGCTCCTGGCCGTGGAGGTCGCCGCCACAGAGGAACGACGCCGGGCCAGCCTGGCCCGCTTCGCTTCCCTGCCCTCCCCGTTCACCATCGACGACTTCGACTTCTCCGCCCAGCCCCGCCTCGACCCCAAACTGATAGCCGAGCTGGCCAGCTTGCGTTTCGTCGAAGACGCCACCAACGTGCTGTTCATCGGCCCGCCCGGTGTCGGCAAGACCATGCTCGCGGTCGGACTCGGCCACGCCGCGGTGGCGGCCGGGATGAGAGTCCACTACACCACCGCGGCCGATCTGGTGGCCCGATGCCACCGGGCCGCCATCGAAGGACGCTGGGCCACCACCATGCGCTTCTACGCCGGCCCGCGGCTGCTCATAATCGACGAAGTCGGCTACCTGCCCCTGCCAGCCGAGGGCGCGTCCGCCCTGTTCCAGGTCATCTCCCAGCGCTACCTCAAAGGCAGCATCGTGCTGACCACCAATTTGGGTATCGCCAGCTGGGGGAAAGTGTTCGGCGACGACCAGATGGTCGCCGGCGCTCTCCTCGACCGGCTCCTGCACCGCTCCGTCGTGGTCAACATCGACGGCGACAGCTACCGGATGCGCTCCCACCGGGCCAGAGCCGAAGCCACCCGAAAAGCCATCGGGGCTCGCCCGTGACCGGCCCCGCCCGCCGGCTCTGCCCCGGCTGCCAGCAATACTTCACCGCCCCCGCCGGCCGCACCCACTGCACGCCCGCCTGCAAGACCGCCGACTGGCGCCGCCAACACCCCAACCGCCCGGCGCCCGGCCAAACCGCCGCACCACCCCCGGACGTGTACATCTGCCCCGGCTGCTACCGCCGCTACCAGTTCCTCCAGCCGTCACTCGCCACCCCGCCGCCAGCCTGCCCCCACTGCGCCACCCCCACCCGGCGCATCGGCGTCGGCGGACACTGCCCCTGCTGCGACCAGCCCGTCGCCGCCATCGAACTCCTCGACAACCAGGAGGTGACAGCCACCAACACCTGATCTACCCTTCACACCCACCAGAACCCGCCCCGGTCAACTGGGGAATTTCGGTGATCAACACCGGGGAAATTCCGCGATCCGCGACATGGTCGAGGTCCTCGCCGACCGGGCCCTGGCCGACCCGGAGATGGTGCCTCTGGTCGGGGTCCCCGGCGCCCGGGAG
>JAKAXN010000089.1 GCA_021816565.1 Actinomycetes bacterium | reverse complement strand
CATCGAGAAAGGAGAGCCGCTTGAAACGCGCCCTCATCTCGGCGGCCATCACCGCTGCCGGCATTTCCCTGTCATCGGCCCCGGCATGGGCGGCCAGTGACTCCTCACAGGTGGTCCTGCCCGGCCAGGCGGCATATCAGGTTGCACCGGGCGACTCCTACTGGTCGGTAAGCCAGCGCTACGGCGTCACCATGCAGGACCTGGCGGCGTGGAACCACAAGGATCTGTGGTCCCCGCTCGACACCGGCTGGACCCTGCAGATCCCGCCGGCCGGGTGGCACGCCCCGGCCTCGGTCCCGCAGGTCACCGAAAGCAGCTACAGCCCGACGAGCAGCTACACGCCCGCTGGCTATTCACCGTCGGGTGTCTGGGCCTGCATCGCCCAGCACGAGTCGGGTGGCAACCCGGCCACCGATACGGGCAACGGCTACTACGGCATGTACCAGTTCACGATGAGCAGCTGGCAGGCCGGGGGCGGCACCGGAAACCCGGCGGACGCCTCGGCGGCGGAGCAGACGGCGGTGGCCCAGCAGGTCCAGCAGCAGCAGGGCTGGGGGGCCTGGCCGGTCACCAGCCAGGAGTGCGGCACCTAGGCCCGAGGACCGGGAGGTCAGACGGTGGGCCGGTCGGGGCGGACCGGCCCACCGCCGTCCCTCAGAGTCCCATCAGGCCCGTGGCGCCCTGCAGTAGCAGGCTGCTGACGCCGACTGCGGCCCACAGGACCGCTCCCAGCAGAAGTGGCCGCCATCCGGCCCGGCGCATGGCCGCCGGGCGGGTCGACAGACCGATGGCGGCCAGGGCGGCGGTGATCAGCCAGGTCGACACCTCTGACAGCCCGGCGTGCCAGGAGCCGGGGATCAACCCGGCAGAGTTGACCGCCGCCAGGGCGATGAAGCCGAGCAGGAACCGCGGTACTGCCCGGCGCACGACCGTGACCATCGACGTGTGGGCGACCGGTGTCTGGGCTCCGGTCGGCTCCCGGCCCGGGCCGGCCGGCCGGCGGGCCCGCACGGCGGCCAGACCCACCGAGATCGGCACGATGGCCAGGGTGCGGGTCAGCTTGACCACCACCGCCCGGGTGGTGGCGGCGTGGCCGTAGACGGTGGCCGCGGCCACCACCGATGACAGATCGTTGACCGCGGTGCCGGCCCACAGCCCGAAGGCGTGCTGGGACATCCCCAGGGCGTGACCGAGCGCCGGATAGCTGAGCAGCGCCACCACGTTGAACAAGAAGATGGTCGTCACCGCGTAGGTAACGTCGGTCTCCTCGGCATCGATCACGGAATTGGTGGCGGCTATGGCCGACGCCCCGCAGATGGCCGTGCCCACTCCGATCAGGGTGGTCACATCCCGGTGCAGCCCGAGCGCCCGTCCCACCGGCCGGGCCAGCAGCAGGGCCGCCGCCAGCGTCCCGATCAGCACCGGGAGGGAGCCGACGCCGACCCTCAGCACCTCGGCGATGGACAGGCCGCTGCCCAGGATCACCACCGACGCCTGCAGCACCGGCTTCGAGCCGAATGCCAGGCCCGGTGAGAAGGCGGGCGGCAGGGGGCGGGCCACCGCCACCACCGCCCCCATGACGATGGCGAAGAGGGGCGCACCGAACGCCGGGACCGCGCTTCCCGCAACGGTGGCCGCGGCCGCCACCGCCGCGGTGAGGGCCAGCCCCGGAGCGACCGACCGCAGCCGGCCCGACCGGCTGCGGTCACCCGCCCCGCCCCCGGTCCCGGATCGGACGCTGTCGATATCCACGGTGTCAGTGCTCACCCGAACCAGGGTGGCGACAGCAGCGGCCCCGCAGATCGGCCCAATTCCCTCGGAGGTCATAAGCTGTCCTTATGCCCTTGGGTGAGCCGATACCCGACCTGAGCGCGCTGGACCTCCTGGTGAGCGTGGACCAGCTGGGGTCCATCAGCGCGGCGGCCGGCGCCCACCGCATCACCCAGCCGGCCGCCAGCATGCGCCTGCGCCAGTTGGAGCGGGTGCTGGGACTGGAGCTTCTCGACCGCTCCCACACCGGCACCCGCCTGACCCCCGCCGGTGAGAGGGCCGTCGAGTGGGCTGGCCCGGTGCTGCAGGCGGTTCGGGCCCTCCAGACCGGGGCGGCCAGCCTCAATGCCGACGGGGGGCCGTGCCTGACGCTGGCGGCCAGCCTCACCGTGGCCGACTACCTGCTGCCCGCCTGGCTGCAGCGTCTGGCCGAGACCGACCCGGACCTGCCCGTGTCGCTCCAGATGGGCAACACCTCCCACGTGGCCGGGCTGGTGGAAGCCGGGGTCGTGGAGATCGGCTTCATCGAGGGAACCCGCCCAACCGGCCGGTTCCGCCACCGGGACCTGTGCCGGGACCACCTGGTGATAGTCGTCTCGCCCCGCCACCCCTGGGCCCGGCGCCGGACCCCGGTCACCGCCGGGCTGCTGGCCCGCACCGCCCTGGTCGTCCGGGAACGGGGGTCGGGCACCCGCGATGTCCTGACCGCGGCCCTGGCGGCTCACGGGACCGAGCTGAGGACATCCATGGAGCTGGGTTCGACAGCGGCCATAAAGGCCGCCGCCGCCCGCGGCGCCGGCCCGGCGGTGCTCTCGGGCCTGGCGGTGGAGGCGGAACTGCGGTCCGGTCAGCTGGTGGCGGTGCCCTATCAGGGGGTGGAGCTGGAGCGGACCATCCGGGCCATCTGGCCGGTGGGCAGACCGCTCAGCCCGGCCGGCCGGAGGCTGGTCGGGGCCGCTTCGAGATGACGCCCGCCGACCCCCGCTACGCTGCGGGATCCCGGCCGCCCGGCCGGTGGTCCAGTTCTCGGGCACGGGCTTAGGAGGCCGCTGTGGGTTTGATGGAGCAGTTCCGCCTGGAGGGGAAGGTGGCCATCGTGACCGGGGCCTCGTCGGGTCTCGGCGTGGCCTTCGCCCAGCACCTGGCGGAGGCGGGAGCCGACGTGGCGCTCGGAGCACGCCGGGTCGACCGGCTGGCCGAGACGGCGCAGCTGGTGGAGAAGGCCGGCCGCCGGTGCGTGAGCGTGGCCACCGACGTCTCGCGCCCGGAGGACTGCCAGCGGCTGGTCGACGAGACCGTGGCCGCCTTCGGCCGGGTGGACGTCCTGGTCAACAACGCCGGTGTCGGCACCGCCTACCCGGCCACCAGGGAGACCCCCGAGCAGTTCCGCCAGGTCATCGACGTCAACCTCAACGGCGCCTACTGGATGGCCCAGGCCTGCGGCCGGGTGATGAAGCCCGGTTCGAGCATCATCAACATCGGGAGCATCCTGGGCTTCACCACCGCCAGCCTGCCTCAGGCGGCCTACTCGGCCAGCAAGGCGGCCCTGGTGGGCCTGACCAGGGACCTGGCCCAGCAGTGGACCGGCCGCAAGGGCATCCGGGTCAACCTGGTCGCCCCCGGGTTCTTCGGGTCGGAGATGACCGACCAGTACCCAGAGGGCTATCTGGACTCCCAGATGACCAGGGTGCTGGTCGGGCGGGCCGGGGACCCGGCGGAGCTCTCGGCGGCGGTGATCTTCCTGGCCAGCGATGCCGCCTCCTACATAACCGGCGTGTCGCTGCCGGTCGACGGGGGCATCCTCACCAGCTGATCCGGGCCGTCTGAGCACCCGGCAGCGGCCTCACCACGATCACCCCGAAGGGGGGATTCCGGCGGGCCGGACGATCCGTACCATCGGACCCGATGACCGGAAGTCCCGAGAAGCGCCTGAGCGACGACGACCTGATCTCCCGGCTCCGCAAGGACGCCGGCCCCGCCCCCCGCCACGACCCGTTCTTCGACCTGCCTCTGGCGAGGGAGGTGGCGGTACCGGGCGACGGCACCTACCGGGGCAGCGCCACCCGCTGTCCGGCCTCGGCCCGCCGGCCGGCACCGGTGCAGGGCGCGTACGGGGTGCCGGTCGCCGACGCGGTGCGCTGCGAGCTCGAGGCCGGCCACCCGGGCCCCCACCGGGCCGGCTTCACCCGCACCCACGTCCTGCACAAGTGGCGGGCCTTCGAGTGGCCCTGACCGCCCCCCGTGCCCTCACCCCCTGACGACCCCGAGGGGCCGCAACCGGGCCACCGGCCGGCCAGCTCGCAGCTGGCCACCACCTCGTCGATGTCCTTGTAGGCGACCGGCGCCTCCTCGGCCAGGCCCCGACCGGACGGCGCCCTCACCACCACCGCGTCGGACTCCATCTCCCGGCGCAGAACGACCCCGCTCACCAGCCGGCCCGCCGGGTGGCGGCTCATGGCCCGGCCGACCCCCACCGGTACGGCGCGGTAGAGGGCGTCCATCAACGGCCCGGGCCGGGGAGCGGGCCTGCAGCGCCGCCCCGGCGCCGCTCACACGTCGATCAGGACCCGGCACCGCCATCCCCCGACGTCGGGCGCCATCGACAGCTCGTGGTAGGTGACCGCCTTGGGCACCGGCCCGACCATCGTGGCGCCCTCCAGGGGGATCACCTCCATGTCGCCCACCACCCCGCCGTCCTCGTCGGAGAACAGGTGGATCCCCACCGGGACCACCGAGAGCACGTCGAGGTCGTATATGACCTCCTCCAGCAGCGACACCAGCTGCTCCTCGGGCGGCCCGGCGTCGGCGGCCAACGGGACCACCTTGGTCGCCGGGGCCTCCGGAGCCGCCGCGAACTCCTCCACCATCGCCGCCAAGGCCTCCGTCATGCAGGTGGGCGGATCGGGACCCCAGGCCTCGATGATGAAGTCGGAGGTGTGGGCCAGAACCCGGTGCCCGGATCTCTCAGCGGCCGGGCCGGTCCTGGACCAGATCCCGTCGGTGACCGCAGCCCGGATGTCCCGGAGGGAGCGCACCACCGGGGCCAGGGTGGCCGCCTCGTCGGGTCCCCCCCACCGGACGGACCTGAGCTGGACCTCTATCTGCTCGTCGGTGAACCCACCCAGGATCAGCACCGCGGTCAAATGGACCATGTCGGGGTCGACCCCGAGCCTTCCGGCCAGGTCGGTCAGCTGACGGGCGTTCGCGTCGAGCCACTGGCGCACTTCGGTCATCGGCGGCCTCCCGGGAACCGGTTCCCGGCCAGTCTCCCGGCCGTCCCGGCCGGACCCCAGAGGAGAAAGTCCCGCACCGGCCGCCGACGGCTCGACCTTAGCCTCTGGCCCGACGTCACCCGCCGGCTCAGGCTGGGCGCATGGAGCACAACCTGGATGTCATCAACCGGACGGTCGGCAAGACCTACGAGTGGATCGCGCTCACCGGCGAGCGAGCGGACATGGAGAACGCCCACGACGCGTACCAGGTGCTTCGATCGGTCCTGCACGCCCTGCGGGACCGCCTCGACGCCAACGTGGCCGCCCATCTGGCGGCACAGATGCCGGTACTCGTCAAGGGGATCTTCTTCGACGGATGGGATCCCAGCCGGGCCCCGCAGCGGACGTCACTCGACGAGTTCCTGGCGCGGGTCGAGAGGGAGGCGGGCCTCAAGGGCACGAGCGCAGCCGAGGACGCGGTCCGGGCCGTGACGTCGGTCCTCTGGGACGAGCTGGGCCCGGGCAGCATCGACCATCTCCTCGCCGTCCTGCCCAAGGAGTTCGCCGCCTACCTGTAGACGGCCGTTCCGGCGGAACTGCTCAGCCGCGGATGGACACCGGGTGACCCTCGAAGGTCTCCACACCCCGGGCGGCGGCATCCACCAGCTGGTGCGACAGGTCGGCCAGGGCCCGGGCCGCGGCCAGCTCCTCCCCGATGGCAGGGACGTCGGGATCCATCGGGTTGCGCCGCGACCGCCCCCAACCGTGCCAGTCCCGCCACCCGGCGCGCATCCGGGCGTCGGCCCGGGTGCGGTCCTCGTCCTCGGTGAAGACCACCTCGATGGTCCACACCCGCTGTTCGTGCGTGGGGGTCGTGCGCATCTGTCCTCCTCGGGGCCCGGGCGGCTCCCTCCCGGCCGCTCCTGCTGGAGGATGATCTGCGGCCGGGACGGTCCTCCAGAGCCGAAAGCACCTGCGCTATAGCCTCCAGCCATGGACTATCTCGTCGGGCGGGGCCTGGCCGACATCACGGGTGAGGCCGCCGACTGCGGCATGTTGGGCTACGGCAAGGCCGGGCAGCGGACCAGGGGCATCCACACCCGGCTGCGCTCACGGGCGTTCGTGATCGGCGACGGGACCAGCGGCAACCGGGTGCTGCTGTCCATCAACGACCTGCCCATGGTCTTCGACAGCGTGAGGCGGGAGGTCCTGGATCGCCTGCAGGCCCGCTACGGGGACGACTACGGCGAGCAGAACGTGCTCATCACCGCCACCCACACCCACTGCGGGCCTGGCGGATACTCCCACCACCTGCTGTACAACTCCAACACCGGTGGTTTCCGGCCCCTGACCTTCGAGGCCATCGTGGAGGGGATCCTCGAGGCCGCCTCCCGGGCCATCGCCGACGCCCGGGCCTCCACCCTCACCCTGGGCCGGGCGGAGCTGCACGACGCCAGCGTCAACCGGTCCCTGCCGGCCTTCGAGCGCAACCCGCCCGAGGACCGGGCGGTGTTCCCCCACGCCATCGACCCGCAGTCGACGGTGCTCGGCGTGAAGAGGGACGGCCACCTGGTCGGCGCAGTCAACTGGTTCGCCACCCACGGGACCAGCATGACCAACCGCAACCGGCTCATCAGCTCCGACAACAAGGGGTACGCGGCCTACCACTGGGAGCGGGTCCGCCACGGCGTGGACTACCTGGCCGACGGGGATCCGGCGTTCGTGGCGGCGTTCGCCCAGACCAACGCCGGGGACATGTCGCCCAACCTGGACCAGCGCCCCGGCACCGGGCCGACCGGCGACGAGTTCGACAACACCCGCATCATCGGCGAACGCCAGTGGCGGGCGGCCGAGTCGGCCCTGCGGTCAGCGCGCCCGGTCGAAGGTCCCGTCGACGCCCGCGTCACCTACATCGACCTGTCGGGGACCGAGGTAGGCGCCGAATACACCGGCGACGGCCGGCCGCACCGCACCGGGCTCCCGGTGGGCGGGGCCGGCGCGCTGGCCGGGACGGCGGAGGGACCGGCCTTCCGGGCCTTCCGCCAGGGGGCCAACCCGCTGTGGGACGCCCTGTCGAGGCGGCTCTACCGCCTCTCGCCTGCCCTGGCGGACAGCCAGGCACCCAAGGCGCTGGTGGTGCCCGGAGGTCTCATAAACCGGGTCCTGCCGCTGGCCCAGGAGCGGGTCCCGGTACAGCTGGTCCGGATCGGGCCGCTGTATCTGATCGCCGTACCCGGCGAGGTGACCATCGTGGCCGGGCTGAGGCTGCGCCGGACGGTGGCGGCGGTGGTGGGAGCGGCCGTCGAAGACGTGCTGGTCGTCGGCTACAGCAACGGCTACATCCATTACGTGACCACCCCGGAGGAGTACGAGGAGCAGCGCTACGAGGCCGGGTCGACCATGTTCGGCCGCTGGGAGCTCGGAGCGTTCCAGCAGGCCGCGGCGGCCCTGGCCACGGCCATGTGCGACGGTCGCCCGGTCCCGGCCGGCGACCGGCCGCCCCGCCTGCACGCCCCGCGTCCGGCGCGGGCCCGCCTCCGCCCCGACCAGGCCCCGGCCGGGCGGGCCGTCGGCGACGTGCTGCTGGAGCCCCGGGCCTCCTACCTGAGGGGCGACCAGGTGATCAGCGCCTTCGTCGGCGCCTACCCGAACAACAGGCTGCGCCGCAACGACACGTACCTGACGGTCGAACGCCGGGTGGGCGACCGGTGGGAGCGCGTAGCCGACGACGGGGACTGGTCCACCAAGCTGCTGTGGCGCCGTCTCCGGCGCACGGTGTCGGAGATCACCGTCACCTGGGACATCCCCGAGACCGCGGAGCCGGGCCGGTACCGGATCCGCTACAGAGGTGACGCCCGCGACAGCGCCGGTTCCCCGGAGCTGCGCCCGGTCGACTCGGCCACCCACCCGTTCAGCGTGACCTGACTTTCTGCTCTGTGACGGCGACCCGCCCGGCCGTACCGTCGTCACGATGCCGGAGCAGACGCTGCACAGGATGAAGCGCAAGGAGTACGAGCGGCACCTGCGGGTACTGCACGGCGAACTGGTCGCCCTGCAGGAATGGGTGAAGCGGTCCGGCGCCAAGATCTGCATCGTGTTCGAGGGGCGCGACACCGCCGGCAAGGGCGGCACGATCAAGGCCATCACCGAGCGGGTCAGCCCCCGGGTGTTCCGGGTGGTGGCCCTGCCCGCGCCCAACAGCCGGGAGCGCTCGCAGATGTACATGCAGCGCTACCTCCCCCACCTGCCGGCGGCCGGGGAAGTGGTCGTCTTCGACCGCAGCTGGTACAACCGGGCCGGCGTCGAACGGGTGATGGGCTTCTGCACCACGGAAGAGGTGCAGCGCTTCCTCCGGGGGACCCCGGAGGTGGAGCGGGCCATGGTCGACTCCGGGATCATCCTGGTCAAGTACTGGCTGGACGTGAGCCCCGACGAGCAGACCCGCCGCCTGGAGAGCCGGATCGAGGACCCCCGCAAGGTGTGGAAGCTCTCGGACCTGGACCTGGAGTCCTACCACCGGTGGTTCGACTACGGCCGGGCCCGCGACGAGATGTTCGGATCCACGCACACCGCGTGGGCCCCGTGGTACTTCGCCCACAGCGACGACAAGAAGCGAACCCGCCTCAACATCATCTCCCATCTGCTGAGCGTCGTCCCTTACGAGCCTCTTGACCATCGGCCGGTGAAGCTGCCGAAACGCCAGGAGGCCCACGGGTACCGAGAGCCGCTTCTCGCCGCCACGCAGATACCGACACCTTTCTGAAGCGGCACCAGGCCCCCTCTCCGGGGCCGGCCACACAGCGAGGAGGTCCCCCATGACCGACATGATCCAGACGCCCCCCGGTGCCACCGGGACGGCCGCCCCGTGGTACGGGCGGTCGGCCGACGAGGTGGCCGGGGCGCTCGGAGTGGATGTGTCGGTGGGGCTGTCGGGCGACCGGGCCAGGAGCCTCCTGGCCGCCAACGGGCCGAACTCGCTGCCGGAGGAGGAGGCGCCGCCGGCCTGGAAGCGGTTCGTGGCCGAGTACCACAGCTACATGCAGCTCATACTGTCCGGGGCTGCCATCGTCTCCCTGGTCATCAAGCAGTGGAGCACCGCGGTGGTGCTCATCCTTCTGACCGTGGGCAACGCCCTCGTGGCCATGCGCCAGGAGGGGAAGGCCGAGAGCGCCATGAACGCCCTCAAGTCCCTCATGAAGGCCACCGCCCGGGTCCGGCGAGACGGGATCGAGAGGGAGGTCTCCGCCGAGCAACTGGTGGTCGGTGACGTTGTGCTGCTCAGCGCCGGGGACCAGGTCCCTGCCGACGGCCGGGTGGTGGCCGCCAGCTCGCTGCAGGTGGACGAGTCGTCCCTGACCGGTGAGAGCACCCCGGCGGCCAAGGAGACCCGCCCCCTGGACGGGACCGATCTGTCGCCCGGCGACTGCTCGAACATGGTGTTCATGAACACCCCGGTCACCCACGGGAGCGGGGAGTTCGTCGTCACCGCCACCGGCACCGGTACCGAGGTGGGCCGGATCTCCGGGCTCCTGCGGACCACCGCCCGGGAGATGTCGCCGCTCACCAGGGAGCTCAACAACCTGAGCCTGTGGGTGGTCGGGGCGGCCGGGCTGACGATGATCGTGATGTTCGCCACCGGCCGGGCGCGCGGTCAGGCCTGGGACGCCCTGTTCGTGAGCGCGGTGTCCCTGGCCATCGCCGCCATACCCGAGGCTCTGCCGACCGTCACCCAGGTGATCCTGTCGCTCGGGAGCACCGACCTGGCGGCGCGCAACGCCATCGTGAAGGACCTGCCCTCGGTCGAGACGCTGGGCTTCACCTCGGCCATCAACTCGGACAAGACCGGCACGCTGACGATGAACCAGATGACCGCGGTGGAGCTCGTCGACCTCGACGACCGCTACCGGGTCACCGGCACCGGATACGAGCTGTCCGGCCAGGTGCAGCACACCGCCGGCCGGGCCGACCACCCCGATCCCATCATCCTCCCGTTCGTGATCGCCAACGACGCCGAGGTGGTGGACGATCGGGTGATCGGGGACCCCACCGAGCGGGCACTGCTCGTCCTGGCGTACAAGTCGGGTGTGGACATCGCCGGCAGCCGCCGGGCCCTGCCCCGCCTGGCGACGCTCCCGTTCGACCCGGGATACAAGCTCATGGCCACCTTCAACCGCGGCGCCGACGCCGCGGGCCGACCGGTCGTCCGCTGCTTCGTGAAGGGGGCGGCGCCGGCGGTGCTGGCCCGCACCGCCACCGCCCTGACCGGCGGCCGTAGCGTGCCGTGGGACGACGACCGGGCGGACTCCGCCCGCGCCGAGATCGAGCGGATGGGCGGCGACGGCCTGCGCGTCATGGCGGCCGCCCAGCGGGACATCGACGCCGGAGCCTTCGACGCGGAGGGCGATCTGCTCGGCTACGTGACCGACCTGGAGCTGACCGGGCTGGTGGGCATGGTCGACCCTCCCCGCCCCGAGTCCAAAGCGGCCGTGGCCGACGCCCGGGCCGCCCACGTGCGGGTGCGGATGGTCACCGGGGACGACGTCACCACCGGCGCAGCCATCGCCGCCCAGCTCGGCATCGACGGTGAGGCCGTGCTGGGCGCCGAGCTGGCGGCCATGAGCGCCGAGGAACGCCGGTCCCGCATCGACGGCATCGGGGTGGTCGGCCGGGTCGCGCCCGAGCACAAGGTATTGCTGGCCGAGATCCTGAAGGAGAAGGGCGAGGTGGTGGCCATGACCGGCGACGGCGTCAACGACGCACCCGCCATCAAGGCCGCGGATATCGGCATCGCCATGGGCAGCGGCACGGAGGTGGCCAAGAACGCCGGGCGGATGGTCCTCTCCGATGACAACTTCGCCACCATCGTCTTCGCCGTCGAGCAGGGCCGGAAGATCTTCGACAACCTGACCAAGTACATCCGCTTCGTGCTGCTGCTGCTCGTGGCGTTCGTGCTCAGCTTCATGGGCGCGGCCATCTTCAACGTGGCCGCCGGCGAGCCGTTCACCCCGGCCGAGGTGCTCTGGATCCACTTCGTCGTCAACGCCCCGTTCGGCTTCGCCCTGGGCTTCGACCGGGAGACGCCGGGCCTCATGGAGCAGAAGCCGCGACCCCGGGGCGAGTCGGTGCTGACCGAACCGCTCCTCCTGACCGTAGGCCTGGTCGGGCTGGCCATGTCGATAGCCACCCTGCTCCTCATCCAGCTGGGCAAATCCGAATTCGGCAGCGTGGCGGTCGGCAGCTCCGTCGCATTCACCGCCTTCGTGCTCATGCTGATCGTGGCCGCGTTCGAGTGCCGGAGTCCCACCGACTCGGTGTTCACGCTGGCCACCTTCGACAGCCGCCAGATGAACCGAGCGGCCGCCGGGGAGTTCGTCCTGGCCGTGCTGGCCACCCAGATGGACGCCCTGCGGCGGATCCTGGGCACCACCAACCTGGACATGCGCCAGTTCCGGTGGGCCCTGATACCCCCGATCGTCCTGCTCGTCATGTGGGAGGTCGGAAAGTACGCCGCCCGGCGGTGGGCGGCGCGCAGCCAGCCCACCGTGATCACCATCTAGATCGGAGGGGCCATGAACACCGGTACCGACCCCCGGACCGCTCCCCGCCCCGGTGAAGCGGTCATCAGCGCCCGATCACTGACCAAGCGCTTCGGCCACTTCACCGCCCTGGAGGGTCTCAGCCTGGACGTCGAGCAGGGCGAGGTCTTCGGCTTCCTCGGCCCCAACGGGGCCGGGAAGTCCACCACCCTGCGCCTGCTGCTCGGCCTGATCCGGCCCAGCGGCGGCACCGCCCGCATCTTCGGTGTCGACGTGGGCGACGTCAAGCACGTCCACGGGCGCATCGCCTACGTCCCGGGCGACGTGGCTCTCTGGCCCCGCCTGACGGGCGGCCAGTGCCTGTCCCTGTTCGGCCGGCTGCACGGCTCGGTGGACACGGCGAAGCGGGACGAGCTGGTGGAGCGGTTCCAGCTGGACACCTCCAAGCGGGCCCGGGCCTACTCGAAGGGCAACCGTCAGAAGGTGGCGCTGGTCGCGGCGTTCTCGGCGCGGGCCGACCTGATCCTGCTGGACGAGCCCACGAGCGGCCTCGACCCCCTGATGGAGGCCGAGTTCGTCAGCGCCGTCAGGGACGTGACCGCCGAGGGGCGGACCGTGTTCCTGTCGTCGCACATACTCTCCGAGGTGGAGACCCTCTGCCAGCGGGTCGGGATCCTGCGGGAGGGGAAGCTGGTCGAGGTGGCCGACGTCGGCAAGCTCCGCAGCATGCACGGGACCGAGCTCGACATAGACCTGGACGGCCCGGCCCCGGACCTGGCCGGTGTGCCAGGCGTATCCGGCGTGGAGCGGACACCCGACGGCCTCCGGGTCCAGGTGTCGGGCGAGCCGGGACCGCTTCTGCGGGCCCTCGAGCCGGTCCGGGTGACCGCCCTGCGATCCCGGGAGGCATCCCTCGAGGAGATCTTCCTCGGCTACTACGACCGGAGCGCCCACGGCTCACGGGACGGAGGAGGCCGGCCATGACCACCGAAGTGGCCGAGAGGCCCACGCCGGCGCCCGCCCCGGCCCGGGCCACCGTCGGGCGGCCGGCGCCGCTGCACGCCGAGCGGGCCGATATCGGGCTCACGTTCCGTCAGGTCTGGCTCGGGGCCGTGGTGGTCCTCGCCTCCATCGGATTCATGCTGTGGGCCGGCGCGGAGGCCTACCACAAGTCGGCGCAGACGGGCGGGGGGATCATGACGGCGCTGGCCGACAACCCGGCCGTGCGGGCCATCTACGGCCTACCCACCGCCATCGACACGGTGGGCGGCTTCGCCGTCTGGCGGGTCGAGCTGTTCGTCACCCTCCTCGGCAGCGTCTGGATCACCATGGCCACGACCCGGGTGCTGCGCGGCGGGGAGGAGACCGGACGCATGGACCTGGTCCTGGCCAACCCGCTGTCGCTGCTCAGGGCGACCGTCAGCAGCCTGGTGGCCCTCCTGCTGGTCCCGGCGCTGACCGTCCTGCTGACCGCACCGGTCCTCACCTCCGCCGGAGGCCAGACCGAGGGGGCGTGGCTGTATGCCGTAGGCCTGGGCCTGCTCCTTCTCACCTTCGTGGCGGTGGCCGCGCTGGCCTCACAGCTCATGCCGGACCGGCGCCGGGCCACGGGTATCGCCATGGGAGTGCTGTTCGCCACCTTCGTCCTGCGGATGTGGGCCGACGGCAGCACCACCGCCCAGTGGGCCCGGTGGCTGAGCCCGTTCGGATGGGTGGAGAACCTGCACGCCTTCGGCAGCAACGACACCCTGGCGCTCCTGCCGCTGATCCTCACCCCCGTCGTCCTGACGGCGCTGGCCCTCCTCACCGCGGCCCGACGCGACACCGGGGCCGGACTGGTCAGGGCCGATGACACCAAGCAGGCCAGCAGCACGCTGCTGACCGGACCGCTCGGTTACTCGACCCGTCGCCGGGCCGGGGAGCTGGCCGCCTGGGGCGTGGCCATCGCCGTCCTCGGGATCCTGTCGGGGGGCCTGGCCCAGTCGCTGGTGGGATTCCCCCAGACCCAGCCGGAAGCCATGCAGATGCTCAACCAGGTGGGGATGGCCGATGCCGTCACCCCGGGGGGCTTCATCGCCGTCATGAACGTGTTCTACGCCGTGGTGCTGGCCGGCTACGCCATCTCCTGCGACCACAACG
>JAKAXN010000581.1 GCA_021816565.1 Actinomycetes bacterium | reverse complement strand
GCCCGGACGCGACGAAGGACCGGCGGGGGGGATGCCGGTCCTTCGTGCAAAGCTCGAGGGGCGAGGGGGGGATTCGCCCCGAGCAACAAGATCAGTATGGTCCGGTCCGGCTTATCTATGCAAGAGACTTGCGTCACACAAACCATCTGGATTGCAGATAGTCCCTATCAGGCATCCCTGGCGGCCCCGGTCTAGCCTCTCCGCATGGCCATCGATTTCTCCTTCGCCCCCGAGGTCGAGCAGATCCGTCTCCGAGTCAGGGACTTCATCGCCGGGACCGTCGTCCCGGCCGAGGACAAGCTGCGGGCCGACTCCACGGGCGACCACCGGGCCGACCGGAAGGCCCTGGTGTCCACCATCGTGGACCTGCGCCATCAGGCCCGCGACGCCGGGCTGTGGCTGCCCCACATGCCGCCCGAGTGGGGAGGCATGGGGCTCGGCCCCACCGCCATGGCCGCAGTGTCGGCGGAAGCGGCCAAGAGCCGTATCGGCCCCTTCGTGCTCAACTGCCAGGCCCCCGACGAAGGCAACCAGCACACGCTGCTGCACTGGGGCAGCGAGGAGCAGAAGGAGAAGTACCTTCGTCCGCTGTGCGAGGGCACGGCCCGCTCCTGCTTCGCCATGACCGAGCCGGAGGTGGCCGGGTCGGACCCGACCCTCATCCAGACCACCGCCGTCCAGGACGGGGACGAGTGGGTGGTCAACGGTCACAAGTGGTTCATAAGCGGGGCCCGCGGCGCCGCCTTCGCCATTCTCATCGCCCGCACCGAGGACAACCCGGACATGCCGCAGGCGGCCAACTCGGCGTTCATAGTGGATCTGCCGTCGCCCGGCTGGGAGATCGTGCGCGACGTGGAGACCATGTCGGGCAGCCACAACCACTGCGAGATCCTCATCACCGACCTGCGGGTACCGGCGGCCAACATGCTAGGCGGCCGGGGGCAGGGCCACCTGCTCGGGCAGGCCCGCCTGGGCCCGGCCCGCCTGGCCCACTGCATGCGCTGGATCGCCCAGTGCGAGACCGCCCTGGACATGATGGTGGACCGCTCGCTCAACCGCTACGCCCACGGCTCGGTGCTGGCGGAGAAGCAGGGCATCCAGTGGCTGATAGCCGACAGCACCATGGAGCTGTACCAGGCCAAGCTCATGGTCCTGCACGCCGCGTACCGGATCGAGAACGGGCTGCCGTTCAAAGCCGAGGTGTCCATGGCCAAGCACTTCGTGGCCAACAGCCTGTGGCGCATAGTGGACCGGGCGGTCCAGGTGCACGGGGCGCTGGGCTACTCCACCGACACCCCGCTGGCGGACATGCTCAAGCAGGCCCGCTGGAGCCGTTTCGCCGACGGGGCCGACGAGGTCCACCAGATGACCATCGCCCGCCAGGCCATATCGGCCTACCGGGACCACGGCACGACCCGCTCGGCCACCGGGGACCTGCCTCTCTAGGCCGCCGGGCCACCCCGGGCCCCGGCCGGGAGAGACCCGACGCCGGGGTCAGGGGTCCTCGGAGGCCAGCCGCTCGAGGAGGGGCACCGCCCGGGCCAGCACCTCGCGCTCCTCCTCGGAGAGCGACTCCAGCCGCGAGGACACGAAGGCGTCGCCCCGGGCCCGGGTCTCGGACAGCAGGTCGAGCCCGGTCGCGCTGATGGCCACCCGGGCCACCCGCCGGTCGCTGGTGTCGGGGCGGCGTTCGAGCAGGCCGGTCGCCTCCAGCCGGGCGGCGATGCGGGTCATCGAGGGCGGGGCGATGCGCTCGATGGATGCCAGCTCGCCGAGGGTCAGCTCCCCGTGCTTGGCCAGGACCGTCAACGCCGACAGCTGCGAAGGCGTCACCTCGCCCACGCCGAACGCCTCCTGGCGCAGCCGGCGAGACAGGCGCATCACCGACAGGCGCAGGACACTGCCGAGATCGGTGAGCGATCCGCCGGTCATGGTCGAGCAGTGTAACGATCGGCGCCCCGACGCAGACGGCCCCCGGGACAATGGGCCATGGTGCTGTGCGGGATATCGCCGCTAAGTGACACCATGAGGTCGTGACGATGCGCGAGGACTGCCGCCACTTCCAGAGCCGGAGCTACGACACCGGTGAGGTGGCCCGCTTCTGCGTGCTCAACCTGGCGCCCGAGGCGCCGTGGCGCTGCCCCGACGACTGCCCCCGCTACCACCCCGACATCATCGACGGGACCTTCGTGGTGGGCTCCTTGAACCGCCCGCCCGTGGAGACCGAGCCCGACGAGCCGGCCGAGGACGTGGCGGCCATCCTGTCGGAGGCCAGTTCCATCGTGACCGCGGCCGGCCCGGAGATCGTGCGGGAGATCGAGCAGGAGCGCGAGTCCAAGAAGTGGTGGCAGGTGTGGAAGCGCCGGGGCGACGGTGACGGCTTCCGCCTGAGCAATCGCTGACCCGGTCATCCCATTGCCGCCCACCCCGCCCCGCCGTCTGGCCCACCTGTCCGTGATCCGCCCCTCCGCCACCGCGTCGTCACATCCGGGCGTTTCGCGCCCCGGCCCCACCGGGCGGCGCGCCGGAGCGTGGGGCGCTCTCACCGCGGCCGGGGTGCTGGTCTGTGCGGCGTGCAGCGCCGGGCACGCCGCCCCCCGGCCCTCGGCGACCGGCTCCACCACCGTCCCGGCGCCGACGTCGACGACCGAACCGCCCCCGCAGTTCGCTCCCTCCCCCTTCGCCTGGGACCGGTCGGCCTCGCCCGCTCTGGCTCTCGGCGGGGGCCAGGGAACGACCGTCTCGGCTGTGATCGCTCCGGCCCTCAACCAGCCATGGATGGCCTTCGGCACCCGCCAGTCGGCGGCCGGCACGCCGGTGGCCACCCAGTGGGTCTCCTCCGACGGCGTGAAGTGGACCTCCTCGACGGTGCCGGGAGCCCAGACGG
>JAKAXN010000088.1 GCA_021816565.1 Actinomycetes bacterium | reverse complement strand
GACCCAGCCGGTCGGTCAGAGCCGCCACGGCCCGCTCCAGGGCGGCGTCCACCGCCCGGCGGAGCGAAGCCAGGTCCGGCAGGACGGCGGTGGCGGCCAGGGACGGGGTGCCGCAGCGCAGGTCCGCCACCTCGTCGCAGAGCGGGCGGTCACCGTCGTGGCCGATGGCCGACACCACCGGTACCGGAGCGTCGGCCACCGCCCGGCACACCACCTCGGTGCTCCACGGCAGGAGGGAGGGGGCGTCGCCGCCGCCCCGGGCCAGGATGATCACCTCCACCCCGGGCCGGCCGGCCAGCCGGCGCAACGCCTCGACGATGCAGTCGGCCGCCGCCGGCCCCGACACCGTCGTCTCCTCGAACACCAGCGGATAGCCCGGGCAGCGCTCGGCCACCACCGACTCGATGTCCTTGCGCACCGCCGCTTCGGTCCCGCACACCACGCCGACGGCGGCCGGCAGCACCGGCAGCGGGCGCCGCCGGCGGTCCAGCAGGCCCTCCGCCGACAGCCGCTCCCGGGTCTCGGCGATCAGCGCGGCGATGGCGCCGGCACCGACCGGCAGGACCTGCTCGGCCAGCAGCCCGAGCTGCCCCCGGTCATTCGACCACTGCAGGGTGGCGACGACCGAGACCCGCTCCCCGGCCACCACCCGGGACCGGGCCGCGGCCCCCGCCGGCAACTTGACGTCTATCTGGGCCGCCCGGTCACGCAGCGTGAAGAACAGCCAACCCCCGCGCGAGCGGGTGGGCCGGTAAACTTCCCCCTCGACCGCGATGCGGCCGATACCCACGAGCGACCGGGCTATCTCCCCGGACAGCCTGACCAGGGTCACCGGTCGGGGCGTCCGAGTGGCGGAGTCGTCGAAGAGCGGCAAGGTCACCGGCTAAGGCTATCGACCGCCCGGGTCGCTTAGCATTGGTAGAGATGAATAGCCAGGAGAACCCTTGAGCAATGACGACACGGCCCGGTCCTTCGACGCCCTGGGCATCGAAGCAGACCTGGTCGAGGCTCTCTCCGCGTCGGGGATAAGCCAGCCCTTCCCGATCCAGAGCCTCACCATCCCGGACGCCCTGAGCGGCCGCGACGTCTGCGGCAAGGCCAAGACCGGGTCCGGCAAGACCCTGGCATTCGGCCTGCCGATGCTCCAGCGGCTGGGCCCCGGGGACCGAGCGAAGCCGGGGCGGCCGCCCCGGGGACTGATCCTGGTCCCCACCCGGGAGCTGGCCCGCCAGGTGGCCGATGTCCTCGAACCGCTGGCCACGGCCCGCAACCTGACGCTCGGTCTGTGCTACGGGGGCACCAGCATGGACACCCAGATCAAGACGGTCCGGGCCGGGATAGACGCCGCCATCGCAACCCCCGGTCGCCTGATCGACCTACGCCAGCGTGGCGAGATCGACCTGGGCGCCGTCGAGATGGTGATACTCGACGAAGCCGACCGCATGGCCGACATGGGTTTCACCCCCCAGGTGGAGTGGATCCTCCGCCACCTGGTCCGCCCCCACCAGACCATGCTCTTCTCCGCCACCCTCGACGGCGACGTGGACCGGCTAATCCGACACGAGCTGACCGACCCGGTACGCCACGAGGTGGCCTCCGAGTCGGTCACGGTGAGCGGGATGGCCCACCGCTTCATCCGGGTGCACCAGATGGACAAGGTGAAGGTGACGGCGGCCATCTGCTCCGCCGGCAGTCGGGCCATCGTCTTCGCCCGCACCAAACGGGGAGCAGACCGGCTCACCGAGTCGCTGCGCAAGGAGGGCGTGGACGCCCGGGCCATCCACGGGGATCTGCGCCAGCAGCTGCGGGAGCGGGCCCTGAAGGCGTTCTCCGAGGGGCGTCTCAAGGTCCTGGTGGCCACCGACGTGGCGGCCCGGGGCATCGACGTCGAGGACATCGACGTGGTCATCCACTTCGACCCCCCCGAGGACCACAAGGCGTACCTGCACCGCTCGGGCCGCACCGCCCGGGCCGGCCGCGAGGGCCTGGTCGTTACGCTCGTCCTCTGGAACGAGCAGATGGAGGTGGAGCGCATGCAGAAGCGCCTGGGCCTCTCCACGGCGCCGATCATCGAGATGTTCTCCAACGACCCCCGGTTGGCCCATCTGAGCACCTGGGACCCGGCCTCCCTGCCGGCCGGCTAGCCCGCCGCCTGCGAGCCACGTGCACCAGGCCCTCGAGGTCCTCGGCTTCGTCGCCGGGGCCGCCGCAGTGGCGGTCACCATCCTGTCGGCCATCCGGGCGGTGGTGCTGCCCCGCGCCTCGCAGAACCTGATCCCCCGGGTGACCACCACTGCGGTGAGGAAGCTCTTCCGGCTGCGGACGTCCCGGTCCGGCTCCTACCACGACCGTGACCGGGTGATGGCCATGCTGGCCCCCGTCGCCCTGCTGGCCATGCTGATGAGCTGGCTGGCCATCCTGTTCCTGGCCTACGGCCTGATGTTCCTCACCCTCACCGGACGGTCGGGTCCGGCCTCACTGCAGCTGTCCGGTTCGTCCATCGTGACCCTCGGGACGGCGAGCGACCCCCGCTTCTGGCCTTCGGCGCTCAGCTACTCCGAGGCGGCACTCGGGCTGCTGCTGGTGGCGCTGTTCATCACCTACTTCCCCTCCATCTACAGCGCCTTCACCCGCCGCGAGACCGGGGTGACGCTGCTCCAGGTCCGGGCCGGGGACCCGCCCCGGGCCACCACGATGCTGATCCGCTACCACCGGATCGAGGAGCGCCGGTACCAGCTCACCGAGCTGTGGCGCCAGTGGGAGGCGTGGTTCGCCGACATCGAGGAATCACACACCACCTTCCCGATCCTCGCCTTCTTCCGCTCCCCGCAGGCCGAACGGTCCTGGATCACCGCCGCCGGCGCCCTCCTCGACACCGCGGCGTTCTGGGTGGCGTGCGTGGACGAGCACCCGGTGGACCCCGACGCCCAGCTGTGCATCCGGGCCGGGTTCCTGGCCCTGCGCCGCATCGCCGACGGTTTCAAGCTCAGGTACGACCCCGATCCCCCGCCCGACGGGCCCATCACCATCTCCCGGGCGGAATGGGACTCCGCCATGGACCAGATGGAGGCGGCCGGGGTGCCGCTCGTCGCCGACCGGGATCAGGCGTGGGCGGACTGGCGGGGATGGCGGGTCAACTACGACACGGTGGTGCTGCGCCTGGCCCGGCTGGTGGAGGCGCCCCCGGCCCCGTGGGTCAGCGACCGCTCTCCTGTGGCGGAGCAGGGCGGGCCGGCATCCGGCGGCCCCGCTTTCCTTCCCGGCCGAACAGCCACCGAGTGGCGGCGATGGACACGAAGATGACCGCCAGGACGATCACGATCCCGAACAGGTCGGAAGAGTCGCTCTGCGAGCTCACGAAGTTGCCGCGGACATTCGGCCCGTTGCCGACCACGGTGATGACCGACCCCGGGCCGTTGGGGTTGGCCAGGGTGGTGGGCGGGGCCCCGCTTGCCGGCGCGGCACCGGCCGGCACCGCCGTGACCGTGGTGGTCGCCGACTGGCCCCCGGTGGTCACCTGCAGGGAGAAAGACACAGGTCCCATTGTCCCAGACCCGGCCCCGCTACGGGCAGTCGGCGCCCGTGGACCCGGACCGACCACCCGGCGCGGGTAGCCTTCCACGTCGTGTCCGACGCCTGGATGATCGAGCCGTCCGGACCTCTCCGCGGTGAGGTCCAGGTGCGAGGGTCGAAGAACGCGGTGACCAAGCACATGGTCGCGGCCCTCCTCGGGGAGGGCCCGAGCACCATCTCCAACGTCCCCGAGGTGGGCGACGTGGACATCACCGCCGGCATCCTCACCGCAGTGGGCGCCTCGGTCGAACGCGACGGCGATTCCATAACCGTCCAACCGCCGGCCGCCGCGGTGCCGTCGGTCCCGCTGCGCTTCAGCGGGCTCAACCGGATCCCGGTCCTGCTGCTCGGTCCGCTGCTGCACCTGACCGGCGAGGCGTTCGTCCCGCGGGTCGGCGGCGACCAGCTGGGGGGTCGCCCCGTGGACTTCCACGTCGAGCTGCTGCGGGCCCTCGGCGCCGAGGTCGAGGTGACCCCCGAGGGGATCGCGGCCCGCTGCAGCCGTCTGCGGGGGGCCATCATCGAGCTTCCCTACCCGAGCGTGGGGGCGACCGAGTCGGCGCTGCTGTCCGCGGCCATGGCCGAGGGCAAGACGGTGATCCGCAACGCCGCCACCGAGCCCGAGGTCCTCGAGCTGGCCCTCTTCCTCCAGCGGATGGGGGCCCGCATCGAGCTGCAACCCGACCGCCGCATCGTCATCGAGGGTGTACCCAGGCTGAGAGGGGCCCGCACCCGTCTGCAGGGCGACCGCAACGAGGCGTTCAGCTACCTGGTAGCCGGGCTCATCACCGGAGGCGAGGTACGGGTGGTGGGCTGCCGCCAGGACCGCCTGGTGACGGCCATAACCACGCTGATGCGCATGGGTGCGTCGGTGGTGGTGGACGAGGTCGCCATGACCGCGTCGGCCCCCAACGGCCTGCGGGCGGCGGCCGTGCAGACCGACGTGCACCCCGGCTTCATGACCGACTGGCAGACCCCGTTGATGGTGCTGTTCACCCAGGCGGAGGGGATGTCGGTCCTCCACGAGACCGTCTACGAGGACCGCTTCGTGTACGTCCCGGCCCTGCAGAAGATGGGAGGGGAGATCGAGCTGTTCACGACCTGCCTGGGGGGCTCGGCATGCCGGTTCCACGAGACCAGCTACCTGCACTCGGCGGTGGTTCGCGGCGTGTCGAAGCTGCGCGGCGCCGAGGTCGAGATCCCCGACGTGCGGGCCGGATTCTCCAGCGTCATCGCCGCGGCGGCCGCCGAGGGGCCCTCCGTCCTGCGGGGCGTCCACCACCTCGAGCGGGGCTACCACCGCCCGGCCGACCAGCTCCGCGCCCTCGGTCTGGACCTCAGGACCAGCTGACGGGGCACCTTTGTCCGCTCTGTACACATTCGACGGGACCGCCTATCTGCCCGGACCTCTGTGCGTCGGCCCGTGGTCGCCTGACGCCCAGCACGGCGGCCCGGTTTCGGCCCTGCTCGCCGGGGCCCTCGAGACCGCCGCCGATCCCCGCTTCGACGACGTGGCGGTGCAGGTCGTGCGGGTCACCGTCGAGCTGCTCCGGCCGGTCCCTCTGTCGCCGCTCACCATCACCTCGGCGGTGGTGCGCCCGGGGCGCAACGTGCAGCTGGTCGAGGCGGCCATGCACTGCGCCGACCAGGAGGTGGCCCGGGCCCGGGGCCTGCGGATCCGCACCGCGTCGATGGACGTGCCGGTGGAGGCGGCCGCTCCCCCGGCCCCGCCTCCCGCCGCCGGGGCGCCCCCGTCCAACGTGGCCCGCCGGACGGCCTTCGCCGAGGCCGTCGACCTCCGCTTCACAGCCGGCAGCTGGGACGACACCGGGCCGGTGACCATGTGGACCCGGCTCCTGGTGCCCGTGGTCGAGGGCATCGAGCCGTCGCCGCTGCAGCGGACGGTGGCCGCCGCCGACTTCGGCAACGGCGTCAGCCGGGTGCTGGAATTCGACCACCACACCTTCATCAACCCGGACCTGACGGTGGCCCTGGCCCGGGTGCCGGAGGGCGACTGGGTCGGCTTCGACGTCGTCTCCCGCCTGTCGGGCACCGGCTTCGGCCAGGCGGAGAGCGCCATATTCGACGCGGTCGGCCCGGTCGGGCGATCCATCCAATCGCTGCTCGTCACCGAACGCTGAGTGTGAACCCGTTCGAGCGCGCCTCCGCCGCCTAGGCTTCGCGATCCGGAAGTACCCGCTGCGATGAGCGTCTACCCGTGAGTGTCCTCCTATGAGCGTCGTTGACAGGATCATGGCCCACGCCGACCGGCTGACCGTCACCGAACGCAAGATCGCCGCCGTCCTGGCCGACGAGCCCCAGATCATCGCCTTCGGAACCGTGGCCCAGGTGGCCCAGCGGGCCGGCACCAGCGGGCCCTCGGTGGTCCGCCTGGCCACCAAGCTGGGCTACGACGGCTTCGTCGGGCTGCAGGCCGACGTCCAGGCCGAGCTGGCCCTGCGGCTGGGACCGGCCCGTGACCGCATCCGCCAGCACATGCCCGACGACCTGGTCGGCCGCATCCAGGCGGGCGAGCTGCACAATGTCAGCTCCACCTTCCACAACCTGAGCCGCGAGGCCGTCGAACGGGCGGCCGAGCTGTTGGGTGACCCCGACCGGCGGGTGTGGATCTACCCGGGGGAGCTGACCGCCCCCATCGGGACGGTGCTGGCCACGTTGCTCGGCCAACTCCGGCCCGGCGTCACGCTCCTCACCGGCTCGGAGCTGGCCATCGGACGGTCCCTGGCCGACCTGTCGGCGCGCGATGTGGTGGTGGCCATCGACATCCACCGCTACGAGCGGGCCCTGGCTTCGGCGGTGGGCTGGGCGTCGTCGTTGGGAGCCGAGGTGCTGGCCATCACCGACGGGCCCCTCTCCCCGCTGGCCCGGATGGCCGGCGGGACGTTCTTCTTCTCGGCCCGGGGGGTGGGGCCGTTCGACAGCATGGTGGGCGGTGTGGCCCTGGCCAACGTGATCGTGGGGGCGGTGGCCGCCCGGGTCCGCCACGCCGCTACCGCCCGGCTCGACGCCATCGAGACGGCCTGGACTTCGTGGAAGGCCCTGGTGGCCGAGCCGGCCAACCCCGGGGCGGGCGCAGCTCCCACGGACGGGCCCGAACCGGTCACCGGCGGTGGAGCGGCTTCCGGGGTCGGGGCGGTCCCGGGGGCCCGGGCGCCCGGGCCTCCCGAACCGGTCGCCGGCGCCGGGGCGCTCGGCGCTCCCAGCCCGTCGCGGCCCCGCCCGTCGGGGATGGCCGTCCCCGACTGAGGCCAGCCGCCGAGCTGTCGCCCGGCCGGGACGGCCGTCAGGTCGGCCCGCGCCCCTCCCGGCCAGCGTCGGGCCGGTCCGGTCCGCCCGACGACCGGTCACTCCGTTCCGGGCCGTTGCGCCGCCGGTCGATCTCGGTGGCCGCGGCCCGGATGATGCGGCCCCCGGATCGGCGGGGGCGCAGCACCGCCAGGCCCAGCTTGGTCCGGGAGATACGGCCGTCCCTGGTGGTGAGCCCGGCCTGCCTGATGACGGCGTCGGCTCCTGCTATGACGCCCACGGTGGTGTCGGCGACCTGGGTGGCTATGCGGCGGGCCCGGATCAACCGGGTATCGCCCGTTGCGGGTCGGGATGGTTTGCGTTCCACCCCTTCGATCTACCCGGTCAGGCGGCGCAGTGTCAGGGAAGCCACCGCCACCGGGTCGGAGTCGGGGCCGGCCGCCCCGGCCACCGCCGCGGCCCGGCGCAAGGTGTCCTCGTGCTCGGCCCCCCACCGGGCCACTGCGGCGGCCACCTCCTCCGAGCCGGCCCCGGCCAGGATCCCCGCCACCGCCTCGTCCCGCCAGTCGGCCAGGTCGTCGAGTACCGCCCGGATCTGCCACACCCGCACCCGGTCCGGGACCGGGGACCCGTCCAGCTCGGCCCGCAGCCGGCTGGCGATCCGGCCGGTCCCGGCGGACCGGTCGATGAGCGCCAGAGCTTCGAGCACCTCGCCGGCCGCCCGGTCAACCTTCCGGCCCACCCGCCCGGCCGCCACCGCGGCGGCCCGCCGGCCGGCGGTGCGGAACCGCTCCACCGTGGCCGACCGGACCTCGAGAGCATCCCAGTCCGGCTCCCCGGGGGCCGGCGGCCCGGGCCAGGCGTCCACGTCGGCGTCTGCGGACTTCTCGTCCTGGTCGGCCACCTCCTGGGGGACCAGGGCGACCGGGGCCCGCAGGTAGGACCGGGCCAGGCCGCCCACCGCTTCGACCACCATCCTGTGAAGGGCGGCCTCGGCCGGGGCTGACAGCTCCGATGCCGGTCCGGCGGCCAGGGCCTCCAACTCGGCCCACAACGACCCGGCCCCGGTGACCCGGCGGGCCACCCAGAACGCCGACGCCACCTGGCCGAGCCCGCAGCCCAGTTCGGCGGCCAGGTCGTGGGCCCACACGATCCCCATCTGATCCACCAGCTCGCCGGCCACGTCGGTGGCGACCAGCTGGGGGTACAGGCGGTGCCGGGGGATCAGGTCGGCGAACTCGCGCCTTATGGAGTCGGGGAAGTACGGGATCACGCTGTCGAGGAACACCGCGTCGCTCGCCGAGCCGCTGCCCTCGATGGCGGCCACCAGGTCGGCTTTGGCGTAGGCCAGGATGGTGGCCAGTTCCGGCCGGATCAGTCCGGCGCCGGCGGCCCGGCGGACCTTGAACTCCTCCCGGTCGGGCAGCACCTCGACCTGCCGGTTGAACCGGCCGGCCGCCTCCAGGCCGCCCACCAGGGCCTCGTAGGCGTCGAGCTCGCGCTCACTGCGGGCCGTGGCCCGGTTGAGGGCGGCCACGCTGTGATCCACCTGGCGCAGCACCTCCTCGGCCACCTCCTGCTCGGAGCGCCCGAGCAGGAGGTCCCGCTCCGAGTCGGTCAGGCGCCCGCTCTCGGTCGCCAGTGACAGCAGGATCTTCAGGTTGACCTCCCGGTCGGAGGTCGCCACGCCGGCCGCGTTGTCGATGAAATCGGCGTTGATCCGGCCGCCCCGACGGCTGTAGCGGATGCGGGCCCGCTGGGTGACCCCCAGATTGGCTCCCTCGGCGATGACCCGGGCCCGCACCTGGTCCGACGTGATGCGCACCGCGTCGTTGGTGTGGTCACCGACGTCGGTGTCGGACTCCCCTGCCGCCTTGATGAAGGTGCCGATGCCCCCGAACCAGATCAGGTCCACCGGGGCGGCCAGGATGGCCGACACCAGTTCCGGCGGGCTCATCTCCGAGACGCCGACGCCGAGCGCCTGGCGCACCGCCGGGGCCAGCGCCACGATGCGCGAGTCGCGCGACCACACCCCTCCGCCTTCGGAGATGACCTCCTGGCGGTAGTCGGCCCAGCTGGAACGCTCCATCCGGGCCAGGCGGTCCCGCTCGTCGAAGGAGCGGTCCCCGTCGGGGTCGGGGTCCAAGAAGATGTGACGGTGATCGAACGCCGCCACCAGCCGGATGGCCCGGCTGCGCAGCATCCCGTTGCCGAACACGTCACCGGACATGTCCCCCACGCCGACCACCCGGATGGGGTCGGTGGCCACGTCCAGCCCGAGCTCCCGGAAGTGGCGCCGCACCGCCACCCACGCCCCCCGGGCGGTGATGGCCATGGCCTTGTGGTCGTAGCCGCGCGAGCCCCCGGATGCGAAGGCGTCGCCCAGCCAGAAGCCGGCGGCTTCGCTCAGGGAGTTGGCCAGGTCGCTGAAGGTGGCGGTGCCCTTGTCGGCGGCCACCACCAGGTAGGGGTCCGCTCCGTCCCAGGCCACCACACCGGGCGGGTGGGCCACCCGGCCGCCCACGATGTTGTCGGTGATCTCCAGCAGGGCACCGACGAACTGCTCGTAGGCGGCCCGGACCTGTTCGGGGGTGGGCCGGGCCTTGACCAGACCGCCGCCGGCCCCCGCTGACGGCTGCCGGACGACGAAACCACCCTTGGCCCCGGTCGGGACGATGATGGCGTTCTTCTTCACCTGGGCGAACGCCAGGTCGAGCACCTCGGTGCGGAAATCCGCCGGCCGCTCGCTCCAGCGCAACCCTCCCCGGGCCACCAGCCCGGCCCGCAGGTGCACCCCCTCCACCTCGGGACTGTGCACGAAGGCGTCCACGTACGGGACCGGCGGCCCCAGCTCCGGCACCTCGGCGCTGGCCAGCTTCAGGACCAGCGGGGACCGCCGCCCGCCACCCCGGGGGCGGGATTGGTCGTAACCGGCGCTGAAGAAATTGGTGCGCCATGTGGCGTCGATCAGCCTCAGCACCGCGTGCAGGACCCGGTACGCCTCCAGGCGGGTCACCAGCTCGAGCTGCCCGAGGCACAGGGCCCGCTCCGGCCCCCCGCCCGGCAGAGCCGGAGCCTCGGGACCGGCCGGCCCGCTGGCCGCGCCATGCGCCGCCGGGTCGAACCGGGCCTGGAAGTAGGCGACCAGGGAACGGGCCACGTCGGGGTGATCGGCCAGCGGGTCGGCCAGCTCGTCCCATGACAGATCGGGTGCCACCTGGTGCCAGTAACGCAGATAGGCCCGCAGCACCGTCACCTGCCGCCAGTCGAGGGCGGCGGCGGTGACCAGGCGGTTGAGGGAGTCCACGTCGGCGTCGTGGCGGGCGGACGCCTCGACGGCCTCGACCAGACGGGGACCGTGCAACTCCGGGACGAAGCGCAGGGCCTCAGCGCCGAAGGGGGCGTCGAGGCGGATACCGATGTCGTCGATGTGCAGCGCATCTCCCTCCCCCCACGGGTCGGCCACCCGGAACGGGACGGCCTCGACCACGATCAGCCCGAAGCTCTCGAGAAGTGGCAGCGTGCGGGTCAGCTCGATCCCGTCGCGACCGTAACGCCGCAGCCGGAACGTCATCTGGGGATCCTCCGACGGGGCCACCGCCAGACGGTGGGCGCCGCCCATCATCGGATGGTTCCCCTCCTCCGGCCGGGCCGGGCCGGCACCGGGGGAAGCGGAGGTGAGGCTGCGTACCAGTTCTGCGGTCTCGACGGCATCACGGACGCCCTGGGCCGGGCTGGTCTGCTGGCGGTAGCCGGGCGGGAGGGCCCCCAGGAAGGCGGCCAGGTCGGCGGCCCGGTCGTCCGGCACCAGGCTCCGGGCCTGGTCGTCCCACCCTGACTCGTCCACTGCGCTCACCCGGGCAGCTTCGCGCACGGGGGGCCGGCGGAGAAGCCTTCCCACCGCTCAGAGGCCCAGTCCGGGGGTCCCACGGTCAGGCCGGCGGTGGCCGGACCCCACCCCCACCCCCAGGGCCGCCCGGCGCGTCCACGACAGGTCGAACCCGTCACCGACGGCCCGGACCGAGCTCAGCAGGGGCGCCCGCCCGGCGGCGGCCAGCCGGTCCAGCCCGGCCCGGACGGTCGCCGCGGTCAGGCCGCTGCCGGGACCCCACAGAACCACCGTTGCAGCCTGCCCCGAGGCGTCGACCAGCTTGTTGTAGACGGAGCGGGCGGAAGGGGCCCGGCCCCGCTCGGCGACCGGGACGAACGACTTGACCTCCACCGGCACGCCGCACACCTCCAGGTCGGCCCTCCGTCCGCTCCGCCTGGACTCCGGCAAGGAGCGCACCAGGTGACCTCCGGCCGCCAGCAGCTCGGCCACCGCCAGCTCCTCGTGGCTGAGCCGGCGGTCCCGCTCGTCCATCCGTCCCGAACCCACCAGGTGGAACCGGGCGCACGCCGGCCAGACCGTCGGCGTCCCGGCCACCACCCAGCGCCCGGCGTCAACCGGGGCCGGGCCATCCCCGGGGGGAGCGGCACCGGCCGGTGCCGGCCTCACCGCCGCTCTCCGACATCCTCCCCTTCCCGGGCGGTCGGCCCGGCGGCCACCTGGTCCCGGTACTGGAGGTCGTGCACCAGGAGCACCGCCACGCCCGCCTGCTGGAGGGATTCCGACACCAGTCGCAGGAGGGTGGTCTCGGCCGCCGCCGCCGGGCGGGCGTCGGGGCCCAGCCGGCACGAGAGGGCCCACCGGAACCGGCCGAGCAGCAGGTCACCGTCGTCCACGTAGGGGTGGGCGTGCAACTCGGCGTGGACGTCACCGGCGTCGAGCGACCACGTGCCCGGCACCTCTCCCGGCTGGAGCGCCAACTCGCTGTGGCGCTGGATCTCGGCGGCGACCGACTCGATCGGCGGCTCGAGGTCTATGAACAAATCGACGGACCTGGACATCTTCGCTCTCCTCTCTCTGCCGGGAACCCCACAGCAGGGCTCCTCCGGCGACTACGGCCGGTACGCCACCGGCGATACGGGCCGCCCCGGGGGCGAGCGAGAGAGAGCGGTGCGCTCCGGGGCCATGGTGGCACCGGACTGCGACGCTTTCAAGGGGGGTGCGACGATCTCCGACCGGGCAGCCCGCCCCGCTGAGTCCCGCGACCGGCGCGCCGGGTACCGCTACCGTGACAGCGAATGGCCGGCGACCGAGCGGGTAGCCGCGCCACCGGTTTCACCGTTGCCCAGGAGGACGCCACCGATGCCCGATCCGAGGAGATCAACTTCCAGGCCGTTCACCATCGGCGTCGGCGGCCGGGCGGTGGAGTCTGCTCCGGACCAGATCCGCTCCTGACAGCGCGTGTGCCAGAGATCGGTATGACCGAGGTCATCCGCCGGGCCGAGCCGGTGATGGGCACCGTGGTGTCGTTCCACATCCGCCCGGGCGACGCCGACCGATCGGCGGTTTTCCTGGCCCTGGCCGAGGCCCGGGCGATGCTCCACCGGGCCGACGCGGTGTTCAGCACGTGGAAGCCGCACAGCCCCATGAGCCGGCTGCGTCGGGGCGAGATCGGCCTCGAGTCCGCCCCGCCGGAGGTGGCCGAGGTGCTGGAGCGCTGCCGGGAGGCCCGGGACCGCTCCGGCGGGTGGTTCGACCCGTGGGCCATGCCCGGCGGCGTCGACCCCACGGGCCTGGTGAAAGGCTGGGCCGCCGGACGGGCCCTGCAGGTGCTGGCCGCCACCGGGGTGGGCGGCGCCATGGTGAGCGCCGGGGGCGACCTGGCCGTCTGCGGCAGCCCGGAGCCGGGCCAGCGCTGGCGGATAGGCATCCAGAATCCGTTCGACCGGGACACCATGGTGGCGGTGGCCGAGCCGGATCGGGCCATAGCCACGTCCGGTTCGTACGAGCGGGGCCTGCACGTAATCGATCCCCACACCGGCGAAGCGGTGTCTGCGGTGGCCTCCGCCAGCGTGACCGGACCGGACCTGGGCATGGCCGACGCCCTGGCCACCGGCCTGCTGGCCGGGGGGATATCGGCCCTGGCCGCCGTCGAGGCCTTCGAGGGGTACGAGGCGCTGCTGGTGGGCCACGACGGGTCGTTCCGGACCACCGCCGGGTTCCCCCTGGTGCCGGCCGGAACCGGTTGACCGACGGGGGGCAGCGGTTTCGCCCGCTGGCGGCGGGCGCTTAGCATCACCGGCCATGCCGGTCACCTACGAGATCCGAGACCGCGTCGCCGTGATCACCATGGACGACGGCCGGGCCAACGCCATCAACCTCGAGGTCATCGACGAGCTCGAGCTGGCCCTGGACCGGGCCGCCGAGGACACTGAGGTGGGGGCCGTGCTGATCGCCGGCCGGCCCGGCCGCTTCTCCGCCGGGTTCGATCTGGCGGCCATGACGTCGAGCAGCGCCTCCATGCGACAGCTCGTGTCGGCGGGCGGACGGCTGCTGGCCCGGCTGCTGCTGGAGCCGACCCCGGTCGTGGCCGCCTGCACCGGCCACGCCCTGGCCGCCGGCGGGCTCCTCCTGCTGGCGGCCGACCACCGGGTCGGGGCCGCCGGAGACTGGAAGATCGGGCTCAACGAGGTGGCCATCGGCATGCCCATGCCCAAGTGGGGCGTGGAACTGGCCCGGTACCGGCTGCGCCCCTCCGAATTCGACTGGCGGCTCGTCCTGGGCCAGGTGGCCTCCCCCGACGAGGCGTTGCGGGCCGGCTTTCTCGACCGGGTCGTCCCGGCCGAGGCGGTGCTCGACGAGGCCATGGCGGTCGCCGTCGGCCTGAGCGCCCTGGCCCGCCCGGCCGTGGAGGGGACCAAGCGGCGGGCCCGCGGCCCGGTCGCAGCCCGAATGCTCGAGGGCATGGACACCGACCTGGCCGAGATCTCGATCCCCTCGCCGAA
>JAKAXN010000580.1:912-2900 GCA_021816565.1 Actinomycetes bacterium | reverse complement strand
TAGAGCGGTGAGTCCCCGCCCGCCTCTCTCGACGAAGAGGCTGGCCACCCCGTCGACGAGGACCACGAACGCGCCGGCCAGCCGGGCCGGCCCCCGGACCGGCCAGGGCAGGGCCGCCCCGAAGGGGTTGGCCGGGTCGGTGGCGGCGAGCACCCGCACCGACGGCCGGCCGCCCTCCGCCGGTCGGGCCTCCGACCGCAGCCGGTCCACGGCCCCCGGCACGGCGAACTGGGCCCCGCCCATCCCGGCCAGGAAGTACCCCCGGCGGATCCGGCCGGACTCCTCCAAAGTCTTCAGCACCGGGTACAGGCCGGCGAAGCCGCCGGGCACGGCTTCCGCCCTCACCGCGTCGCGGGTGAGCACGCCGTGGCGCTCGAGGAGCGCCGACGCCACCGCCACCGCCGCCTCGGCGTCGGCCCGGGGGCCCGACGGGGGCGGTCCGAGCTCCCGCGACACCAGCGACCAGCGGCCCTGACCGCGTGGCGGGGCGGCCACCCGGACGGAGCCGGGCCGGGGCCGCAGGCTGCGACCGGGCAGGCCGGACGGACCCCCGGCGCGGCGCGCGCGGCCACCGCGACCGGCCGGGGCCACGGTGGCCCTCAGCGCGGCGAACCCGTCGCAGGTCACCTCCCCGGCCCAGACCAGGTCCCACAGGGCCTCGAGCAGTTCGGTGTCGGAAGCCCCGGGGTGGCCCAGCTCCCGGAAGAAGCACGCCCCCCGGGCCGCCAGGGTGTCGCGCAGGTGGGCGTGCAGCTCCCCGTCGAGATCCGGGGCCGCCTCGCCGGCCAGTCCCAGACGGGGAAGGAGCAGCCCGGCGTGGTCCCGGCGGGCCAGCACCACCCGCCCGTCGTCGCGGCCGATGGGGCCGGCCCCCACCCACATCACCTCGCCCCCGACCAGGAGCTCGTCGAGCAGCCGGGGGTCGTAGCCCTTCACCCGGGCGGACAGCACGTCGGTCTCCATCACGCTGGCCGGCAGGGCCAGCCCCTCCAGCTGGCCGACGACCTCCACCAGCCGGTCCAGGCCGGCCCTCCCGCCGTCCTCGCCGACCGCCGCCACACCGTGCCAGGCCGGCAGGAAGCGGGCCAGGGTGGCGGCCTCCGCCGGCTCCACCTCCCGCCGCAGGGCGGCCAGGGACCGTTGGCGCAGGATGCGCAGCACGTCGCTGTCGCACCACTCCTCGTGGCCCTCCCCGCCGGGCCGGAAGGCCCCCTTGACCACCCGGCCCTCGGAGGCCAGCCGCTCGAGGACGGCGGTGACCTCGGCCGGGCCCAGCCCGAAGCGGGCCGCCGGGGCTGCGGAGAGGAACGGTCCGTGGGTGCGGGCCCATCGGCGGACCAGCTGCAGGAGCGGATCGGGGACCGGCTCCAGGAGGGCCTCGGGCAGCCCCGGGGGGATGACCGTCCCGAGGGCGTCGCGGTAGCGGGCGGCGTCCTCGGCCGGTACCAGGCGGTCCTCCCCCGCGACGCGCACGGTCACGGCCCGCCGGGACGCGCCGAGGGCGGCGACCGCCTCGCCGGCCAGCCCCGGGGGGGTGCAGCGCAGAGCCAGCTCGGCCGGGCTCAGGTCCCCGACCCGGCGCAGGAGATCGGCCACGCCCTCCACCGAGGTCGCCTGCCGGTCGGGCGCCAGGGCCTGCAGCTCGGCCTCCAGGTCCTCCAGTACCCCGGCGTCGAGCAGGTCGCGCAGCTCGTCGGTGCCGAGCAGGTCGGCGAGCATCCGCCGGTCCAGGGTCAGGGCCTGGGCCCGCCTCTCGGCCAGAGGGGCGTCACCTTCGTACATGAACTGCGCCACGTAGGCGAACACCAGGCCGCTGGCGAACGGCGACGGGTCGGCCAGCTCCACCTCCGCCACGTGCAGCCGACGGGCCTGCACGTCGGCCAGCAGCTGCACCAGGGCCGGCAGGTCGAACACGTCCTGCAGGCACTCCCGGTAGGTCTCGAGCAGCACCGGGAACGACCCGTGGCGGCTCGCCACCTGCAGCAGGT
>JAKAXN010000580.1:0-902 GCA_021816565.1 Actinomycetes bacterium | reverse complement strand
GACGTGCCGCTGGCGCAGCTGCCACAGCGGCGTCCGGGCCCCCGGGCGGCGCCGGGGCAGCAGCAAGGAGCGGGCCGCGTTCTCCCGGAACCGGGCGGCGAAGAGAGCGGAGCCACCCAGCGCGCTGACCACCAGCTCCTCCACCTGTCCGGGCTCCACCAGGATCGACGACAGCGGCGGGGCCTCCTCCGCTTCGGGCATGCGCACGATGATCCCGTCGTCGCTCCAGAGGGCCTGGCACTCCACCCCGGCTTCCTGGCGCAGCCGGACCTCCACGGCCAGCGCCCACGGTGCGTGGACCCTCGCCCCGAAAGGCGACAGCACCGCCACCCGCCAGTCCCCCAGCTCGTCCCGGAAGCGCTCGACCACTATCTGGCGGTCCGACGGCACCAACCCCCCGGTGGCGTCGCGCTCCTCGTCGATGTAGGAGCGCAGGTTGCGTGCCGCCCTCCCGTCGAGGCCGCACCCGGCGGCCAGGTCGGCGTCGCTGCGCTCGCCGACGGAGCGGGTGAAGCGGCCGATGGCCTCCCCCAGCTCGAAGGGCCGCCCGACGCTGTCGCCGTGCCAGAAGGGCATCTTGCCGGGCACCCCGGGTGCCGGCACCACTATCACCCGGTCCCTGGTGATCTCCTGGATGCGCCAGGTGGTGGCCCCGAGCAGGAACGTCTCGCCCACCCGGGACTCGTACACCATCTCCTCGTCGAGCTCCCCCACCCGCCCCCCCTCGGGGGTGAACACCCCGTAGAGGCCCCGGTCCGGGATGGTGCCACCCGAAGTCACGGCCAGCATCCGGGCCCCGGGCCGGGCCTCCACCGTGGCACCCACCCGGTCCCAGACCAGCCGGGGCCTGAGGTCGGCGTACTCGTCGCTCGGGTAGCGGCCCGAGAGCATGTCCAGCACCC
>JAKAXN010000579.1 GCA_021816565.1 Actinomycetes bacterium | reverse complement strand
TCCCGAACTTGACGTCGGGTTCAGTTACGCGCAACATAACCCCGGCGGCCGCCGGGTGCAAGCGGCGCCGAGGGGAGGGATGGTCATGGACTTCGAGATCGCCGCCGAGGACGACCCCCGGCGGCTGGCCGTCCGGTCGTGGCTGGCCGACCACCCGGCGCCGACCGGGCGCCAGATGGCCGAGGCCGGCTGGGTCGTGCCCCACTGGCCCGCCCCCTACGGCCTGGACGCCGACCCGGTGCACCAGCTCATCATCGACGAGGAGTTCGCCCGGGCCGGGGTGGCCCGCCCGTCCAACCCCATCGGGATCGGGTGGGCCGCGCCGACCATCCTCATGGCCGGCTCGGAGGCCCAGAGGCAGCGGTACCTGATGCCGGCCCTGGCCGGTGAGGAGTTCTGGTGCCAGCTCTTCAGCGAGCCCGACGCCGGGTCGGACCTGGCGTCGCTCACCACCCGGGCGGTGCGCGACGGCGACGAGTGGATCGTCAACGGGTCCAAGATCTGGACCAGCGGCGGCCACCTGGCCCGCTTCGGGATCCTCCTGGCCCGCACCGACCCCGACGCCCCGAAGCGCAAGGGCATCTCCTACTTCGTCTGCCCCATGGACACCCCGGGCATCACCATGACGCCGATCATCGACATGACCGGGGCCCACTCGTTCAACCAGGTGTTCTTCGAGGACGTGCGCCTGCCGGCCGACTGCCTGGTCGGCGACGTCAACGACGGGTGGCGCCTGGCCAAGGCCACGCTGGCCAACGAGCGGGTGTCGCTCTCGAGCGGCGGGGCCCTGTGGGGCAGCGGGCCGTCGGCCGCCGACCTGGTGGACCTGGTCCGCCGCTCCGGGGGGGTGACCGACCCGTTGCTGCGCCAGCAGCTGGCCCGCACCTGGGCCGAGGGGGAGGTGCTCCGGCTGATCCGGCTGCGCAGCCTGTCGGCCCGGCTGTCGGGGCGGACCCCCGGCCCCGAGGCCTCGGTGCAGAAGCTGATGGCCGACGAGCACGGCCAGCACGTCATGGATGTGGCCAAGGCCCTGGCCGGTACCGGCGGTCTGCTGGCCGGTTCGGGGCCGGCCGGGGAGCTACCGGCCCGCCGGCGCGGCGGGGCGACCGAGATCAACTTCTCGGAGGAGCTGTGCCCCGGGGTGGAGAAGGTGTGGCACTACGGGTGGCTGTTCGCCCCGGCGCTGACCATCGGCGGCGGTACCTGGGCGGTGCAGCGCAACATCGTGGCCGAGTGGGTCCTGGGGCTGCCGAGGGACCCCGGGGCGTGACCGTGGACGCCGGGCCCGGGCTCACGGCGCGGGGCCGGCGCACCCGGGCCGCCCTGGTCGAGGCGGCGGCCGGCATCTTCGAGACCGAGGGCTTCGTCGACGCCCGCATCGCCGACATCGCGGCCCGGGCCGAGGTGGCCACCGGCACCTTCTACACCTACTTCGACTCCAAGGAGGCCATCTTCCGGGAGGTGGCCGACGGGCTCATCGACGAGCTGTACCAGCAGTCCCACGTGGGGGAGCTGGCCGGCTCCGACCCCCGGGCCCGCATCGCCGCCGCCAACCGGCTCTACGTCGAGGCCCTGGCCCGCCATGCCGGCCTCTACTCGGTGGTGGTCCAGGTGGCGTCGATCAACCCGGAGTTCCGCAGCCGGCGCCAGGCGTCGAGGCGGGCCTTCGTGCAGCGGGCGGCCCGGGGCCTGCGCCAGCTCCAGGAATGCGGGCAGGCCGACCCGGACCTCGACGCCGACCTGACCGCCGCCATGCTGTGCGGGATGGTGGAGAACTTCGCCGAGGTCCGCCACCTGCTCGGCGAGACCTTCGACGACGAGCGGGCGGTGGCGGCCATGACCGACATCTGGTGCCGGGCGGTGGGGCTGCGCCGCCGGCCGGCGCGGCCCCGGTAGCGTGACCGGCCATGGCTGATCGCATGGGGCCGGGGATCCTGTCGGGTCCGGTGGACGGGCCGTGGAGGTCGGGGAAGGTCTACCGGGAGGTGGAGGCGGTCACCGGGCTGCTGGTGACCCATCTCGGGTCCCGTTTCACCGGCAAGGTCGTGGGCTTCGACCAGGGGGCGGTGGTGCTGCGTTCGCCCAACACCGGCATGGAGAGGCTGTTCAACCTGCACCGCGGCGCGTTCCGGGTGGCCGGCGAGACCGTGACCCTGGTGCGGCCGGCGCCCCCGGTGCCGGCCGGCGGGCCGGCCCGCACCGCTTCCGGCTCGATCGCGGTGGGCCGGGCCCCGGCCCGGGTGGCCCGGGCCAGCCGCATCCTGGTCGAGGGGGTCCACGACGCCGAGCTGGTGGAGAAGGTGTGGGGCGACGACCTGCGGGTGGAGGGCATCGTGGTGGAGATGCTCGACGGCATCGACCACCTGGCGGCGGTGATCGACGCTTACCGGCCCGGACCCGACGCCCGCCTCGGGGTGCTGGTGGACCACCTGGTCGCCGGGTCCAAGGAGTCCCGCATCGCGGCCTCCCTGGAGGGCCCCGACGTGCTCATCAGGGGCCCGCCCTGCGTGGACGGGTGGCAGGCCATCCGCCCGCACGTGGTCGGCCTGTCGGCCTGGCCGGTGATCCCCCCCGGCCGCCCGTGGAAGGAGGGTATCTGCGCCGCCCTCGGCGAGCCGGTTCCCGGTCGGCTGTGGAAGAAGCTGCTGTCGCGGGTACGTACCTACGCCGACCTGGAGCCGGCGCTGGTCGGCTCGGTGGAATCACTCATCGACTTCGTCACCTCCGGAGGGTAGGACGCATGGAACACGTGAAGCTGGGCCGCACCGGACTCGAGGTGTCGCGGATCTGCCTGGGGTGCATGAGCTACGGCGACTCCTCGCGGGGCGGCCATCCGTGGGTGCTCCCCGAGGACGAGAGCCGGACGTTCATCAAGAAGGCCCTCGAGGCGGGGATCAACTTC
>JAKAXN010000578.1 GCA_021816565.1 Actinomycetes bacterium | reverse complement strand
AGATCCTCGAACGCGGCTTGGCCGGAGATCAGGCTGATTCGGTCCTCCTTCCCATCCCGAGCCTAAAGGTTTTCACCCGCCGTAGTTCATCCTGGTGTCCTCCATCCGGAGAACCTCGTCGGTATCGCCGCCCCCGCAGCCCACTATCTCCCCCACGAACAGCGTGTGGCTGCCGCAGTCCACCTCCTGGGTCACCCGGCAGTCCAGCCAGGCCGCGGCCAGGTCCAGCACGGGAGCTCCGGTCACCTCCCGGTGCACGGCGAAACCGGCGAGGTCGGCCGGGGCGCCCCCGTCATCGAGCGGCTTGACGAACTTGCGCACCACCGCCCGGTCCCGGCGGTCCAGCACGTTGAGGGTGAACGCCCGCCCCTCGGCCACCAGCATGTGGGTGACCGCCGCCTTCTCGACGCTCACCCCCACCAGCTTGGGTTCGGTGGCGACCTGGGTGGCCCAGTTGAGGGTCATGAGGTTGCGCCGGCCGGCCGCCCGGCTGCCGAGGACGTACAGACCGGTCGGGAGGGACCACAGGATCCGCCGGCGGAGGCGGTCGTACCCGTCGGGGTCCTGCCCGGCCGGGATGGGCCCGCTGAGCCTGCCTTCTGCCACCCGTCGAGGCTACCGGCAATCGCCACCGAAGGAGGAGAGGCGGCCGCCCCGCCCCCCGGCTACGGGGAGGCTACGGGGGTGACCCCCGCCGCCTCCCAGGTGCCCAGCCGGGCCGGCCGGACCTGGAACGCCACCGCGGTCCCCACGTCGATGCGGCGGGACCCCCCGGCGATCTGGGTGCAGTGGAAGGCGTAGCGTCGGCCGTCGGCCGCCTCCACCGTCCCGAGTCCCACGGTCTCGTCGAATTCCACCACCCGTCCTGCTGCGGCGCCCGGACCCCCGTCGGACGACGGGCCGACCGATCCCGGCCCGCTCACGGGACGATCTTGGCGATGGGCAGCTCGATGATGTCGGTCGCCCCGTGGTCCTTCAGGGCCGGGATGAGGGTGTTGATGGTGTGCTTCGGTACCACCGCCTCGACGGCGAAGCCGTCCTCCCCGAACAGCTTGGAGACCGTCGGGGACTTCATGGCCGGCAGCAGCTCGATGACCGGGTCCAGGGCGGCCTCGGCCACGTTGAGCTTCACCAGCACCCGCTGGCGGGCGATGAGCGTCCCGGTCAGCAGCGTCTGGAGCTGCTCCATGGCGTGGCGCTTGGTTTCGTCGGCGTACGACGCCGGGTTGGCCACCAGCTCCGTGTAGGACTCGAGGATGGTGGCGATGATGCGCAGCCCGGCGGCCCGCAGGGCCCGGCCGGTCTCGGTGATCTCCACCACGGCGTCGGCCACCTCGGGGATCTTGGCTTCCGTGGCCCCGTACGACAGGCGCACCTCGGCCCGGATGCCGTGGGCGTCGAGGTAGCGGCGGGTGAGCGCCGGGTACTCGGTCGACACCCGGGTGCCGGCCGGCAGGTCCCGCACGGTCTGCACCGGCGAGTCGGCGGCCACGGCCAGGACCAGCCGGATGGGCCGGGTGGTGGCCTTCGAGTAGCGGAGCTCGCCGAGCGACTGGACCTGGCTGGCGGTCTCCTCGATCCAGTCCCGGCCGGTGATGCCCAGGTCGAACAGCCCCTCGCTCACGTACTGGGGGATCTCCTGCGGGCGCAGGATCCGGACCTCCGACACCCGGGGGTCGTCGATGCTGGCCCGGTAGTCCACGTCGGAGCTGCGGATGACCGCCAGGTCGGCGGCCTCGAACAGCTCCAGCGTGGCGCGCTCGAGCGAACCTTTCGGTAGAACCAGGCGGAGCACGGCTACTCGGGCTTCGGCAGTCCGGCCAGCAGGTTGGCCATCTCTATGGCGGTCATCGCCGACTCGAAGCCCTTGTTGCCGGCCTTGGTCCCGGACCGCTCCACCGCCTGCTCGATGGTGTCGGTGGTGAGCACCCCGAACACCACCGGCACCCCGGTGTCGAGCGAGACCCGGGCCACGCCGGCGGCGCACTGGCCGGCCACGAAGTCGTAGTGGCCGGTCGCGCCGCGGATCACCGCGCCCAGGGTGATGACCGCGTCGTAGCCGCCGCTGGCGGCCAGTCGGGCGGCCACGACCGGCAGCTCGAACGCCCCCGGGGTCCAGACCAGGTCGATGGAGCCGGGGTCGACACCGTGACGGCGCAGCCCGTCGTTGGCCCCCTCCACCAGGCGGTTCACGATGGTGTCGTTGAAGCGGGCGGCGGCGATGGCCACCCGCAGCCCGGCTCCGCTGAGCGAGCCCTCGTAGACGGTCACAGCCCGCTCCCCTCGTCGAGGAGGTGGCCCAGCCGGTCCCGCTTGGTGCGCAGGTAACGGATGTTCTCCTCGTTCGGTTCGGTGTGCAGCGGTACCCGGTCGACGATCTGCAATCCGTATCCCTCCAGGCCCCCGCGCTTGGCCGGGTTGTTGGTCATCAGCCTCATGGTGGTGATGCCCAGATCCACCAGGATCTGGGCCCCGATACCGTACTCGCGGCTGTCGACCGGCAGGCCCAGCTCCACGTTGGCATCGACGGTGTCGAGACCGCCGTCCTGCAGCTCGTAGGCCCTCAGCTTGTGGGCGATGCCGATGCCCCGCCCCTCGTGACCGCGCAGGTACACGACCACGCCCAGGCCCTCGGCGGCGATGGTGCGCAGGGCCGAGTGCAGCTGCTCCCCGCAGTCGCAGCGACGGGACCCGAACACGTCGCCGGTGAGGCACTCGCTGTGCACCCGCACCAGGACGTTCGGCTCGCCGGCCGGCTCGCCCATCACGAACGCCAGGCTCGTCTCGTGGTCGATCACGCTCTCATAGGCGACGCAGCGGAACTCCCCGAACTCGGTTGGGAGCCGGGCGTCGGCGGTGCGGCGCACCAGGCGCTCGTTGCGCCGGCGGTAGCGGATCAGGTCG
>JAKAXN010000577.1 GCA_021816565.1 Actinomycetes bacterium | reverse complement strand
AATCCCGGCCCGACAGGTCGGACAGGAAGGGCCGGCCGGGCGGCCGGGCGCCTTCGCTCGGGGCCACTGCGGTGCCGACCAGCACGGCGTTGACCAGGTGGCGCTCCACCGCCACCTCCACGTGCACGCCCACCACGCCGTGACCACCGACGCCCCGGCACTCGCCCTCCATCTGGTGGGCCGCCCCGGTCGTGGCCTGGCCCCAGGCCGCGGAGGCGGCGGCGATCTCCCCGGCCCCCCACCTCCAGTAGCCGACGGGGATGGAGAACGCCGCCGCCCCGCACACCAGGTCGACCGGCTCCCAGCCGATGGAGTGGAGGATCAGGGACTCGTCGATGGTGAGATCCGACGTGACCGGCCGCCCGGTCACGTCAGCCTCACAGTGAGCCGGGGGGGCGGCAGCGGGTCGGCCGGGCGCACCCGCCGCACCCGGGTGCCGCGCAGGATGCAGTCGAGCTCCATGTCGCCCTCGCCGACCTCCCACTGGCCCACGTCGAGACGGGCCCCGTGCAGGGTGTCCCCGCCGAGCGAGGACGCCACGTGATCGCGCGCCAGGCGCCGGGCCTGCATCTGGGCGTCGGCCAGCTGGTGGATCTCCCCCCGGTCGTTCGAGCCGTACCCGTAGACCGAGCCGTAGCCGTAGGGCTGGCCCTTCATCAGGTACTCGGTCACGCACACCGCCCACATGCGCACCGACGCCATGGAGGCCACCACCGACACCGGGGCGTAGCCGGCCTCCATCAGCTTGGACAGCCGGGACCCGGCCAGGTAGGTACTCCACACCGGTCCGGGCGGGGCCCCCTCGACCACCACGGCGGTGCCGTAGACGTGGAACTCCCGGATGGAGCGGTCTATGAGCGACCGGCTCAGGTCCACCACGCCGATCACCCCGTGGGCGCCGGCCATCCGGGCCTCGTCCACCATCCGGCGGTAGGCCGTGGCGAAGCCCTCCTGCCAGGCCCGGCTCACCCAGACCTGCTCGAAGTTCTCACCCCACGCCCGGTGATCGGATCCCACGTAGCCGTGCGGGCAGCGGTAGCTGCTGAGCCCGGTGCCCCAGCGGCTGCGCCCCCCGTAGCCGGACATGGCGTACATCGACCCGGCCCCGTACCACGACCAGCCCATGACCGAGAAGCCCTGCACCAGGGCCACCGGACGGATACCGGCATGCAAGCCGGCGGCGAAGTCGGCCGTGCTGAGCCCGCTGGAGAAGGGGCCCCCTTCCAGTCGGCCGGCGGCCTCCGGGGGCAGGTCCGCCGGCCCCGGGCGGTCCGGGCCCGGGGGGCGGTCGTCCGGGGCGGGCGGGTGGCTCACAGGGGAAGACCGGCGCCGCTAGTTGCTCAGGGAGATGATGGTCCGGGGGCCGGCAGCCGGAACCCCCCGATGGGGCTGGCCCACCGGTGGCTCTTCGGGGGTCACGCCGGACCTCCTCGCATCAATAGGTTCTCGAGGGCCATCCGGGCCGACTGGTTGTGCCCGGCCTCAACCTGCAGGGCCCCCAGGAGCCGCGACAGCCACTCCTCCATGCGGACCCTCTCGGTCCGGATGCGGATCCCTCCGGAGTCGTGGCCGATCGAGCATTCCGCCTCCGAGGCGGTGTACACGTCGTCGCCGACCGACAGGCTCACCGACTCGACCTCGCCGTTGCGGCGCTTGAGCAGCCCGCCGCGGCGCTCGACCGTCACCCGGTCACCGAGGGATCCGCTCAGCTGGCGGGCCAGCATCTGCAGCAGGAACCGCACGTCGTGGGTGTCGGAGAGCAGGGCCGCGGTGGCCAGTTCGAGATCGAAGGCGTCGCCGCTCACCGGGCGATCTTCGCATACCCGCCAGCCGATGGTGGGCCGCCCGCCCGACCGCCCGGCGCGTCCGACTGGTAGAGGTGGCGCCGCTCAGGGTAAGGATTCTGATCGTGATCGAGCCGGCACTTCTGTTCGGAGGCCGCTATGAGATCGGCCCGGTCATCGGCCGGGGCGGGATGGCCGAGGTCAGGAGCGGCCATGACACCCGGCTCGACCGGCCGGTGGCCATCAAGGTGCTGCGCCCGGAGATGGCCCACCAGCCGGGCGTCCGGTCGCGTTTCGAGTCCGAGGCCCGCCTGGCGGCCCGGCTCATCCATCCCAACGTGGTGGCCGTGTTCGACAGCGGCGAGGCCGACGGGGTGCCGTTCATCGTCATGGAGCGCCTCCCGGGCGACACCCTCCAGGACCGGCTGGCGAGCGGCCCCCTCCCCGAGGAGGAGGTGAGGGCCATGGCGGTCGAGGTCCTGGCCGCCCTCCAGGCCGCCCACGACGCCGGGGTCCTCCACCGCGACATCAAGCCCGGCAACGTCCTGGCCGCGGCCGGGCGGCGCTGGAAGGTCGGCGACTTCGGGATCGCCAAGGCCCTGGAGCTGGACCGGGCCGACCTGACCGCCACCGGGCTCCTGATCGGCACCCCGGCCTACCTGGCGCCGGAGCGCTTCCTCGGCTCCCCGGCGACGGCCGCCTCGGACCTGTACTCGTTCGGGGTGGTGCTGTTCGAGGCGCTGACCGGCCGCAGGCCCTTCCACGCCGACCGCCCGGAGGCGTGGGCGTCGGTGGTCACCGGGATGGAGGCTCCGTCGTTGGAGTGGCTGAAGCCCGGCCTGGACCCGGCGCTGGCCGCGGTGGTGGACCGGTGCCTGGCCCGCGATCCGGCCGATCGTTTCGCCTCGGCTGCAGCGGCCGCCGAGGGACTCACCGGCCGGGCGTCAGCCGGCCGGGACGGGGGCAGGACCGGTGCCCGGCCCGCCGGCCCGGGGGCCGGGGGCGGGTGGGCCGGCGTCCGGCCCGCCGGTGACGGTGGCGGGGACAGCAGGGGGGCCGACGACCCGACCCGGGTCGCCGCCGCGCCCGCCGCTGAATACGACCCGGCCGCGACGGAGATGGC
>JAKAXN010000087.1:2551-13782 GCA_021816565.1 Actinomycetes bacterium | reverse complement strand
GGGGGGGGGGGGGGGGGGGGGGGGGGGGAGTGGATCTGGCAGGAGGTCCCCGGCCGGCGTATCGCCGTGGTGGAGGCCGGCCGGGTGGGCGGGGAGTGCCCGTTCGTGGCGTGCGTGCCGTCCAAGGCCCTGTTGCGCGCCGCCCACGTCCGTAGCCTGGCGGCCCGGGCCCACACGCTGGGTGCGGCCGGGGGTCGGCTGGATCTCGGGGACCCGGCCGCCGCCTGGCCCGGGGCGGTGGCCCGTCGCGACGAGGTCTCGGAAGGACGCGACGACTCGGACAACGCCGAGCAGCTGCGCGCCTCGGGAGCGGTGCTGCTGCGGGGCCGGGGGCGGGTGACCGGGCCGGGCCGGCTGGCGGTGACCGCCGACTCCGGCGAGGAGACCGAGATCGGGTGGCGCAACCTGGTGATAGCCACCGGCTCCCGCCCGGTGGTGCCCCCCATCGACGGGCTGGACCGGGTTGCGACCTGGACCAGCGACCAGGCCCTCAGCACCGGGGAGCGGCCCGGCCGGCTGGCGGTGCTCGGAGGGGGACCGGTGGGCTGCGAGCTGGCCCAGGTCTACGCCGGTTTCGGGGTGGCGGTGACGCTGATCGAGAGCGCCGACCGGCTGATCTCCAGGGAGGAGCCGGCCCTGTCGCAGCTGATAGCGGAGGCCCTGACGGGCGACGGTGTCGAGCTTCGGACCGGCACCCGCCTGGAGAGATGCCGCCCCACCCCCGGCGGCGCGGTGCTGGAACTGGGGGACGGGTCCTCGGTTGAGGTGGACCGGGTGCTGGTGGCCACCGGGCGCCGGCCCAACCTGGACGACATCGGTCTCGAGTCGCTCGGCATCGAGGCCGGGGGCCGGGGCCTGGAGGTGGACGCCCGGTGCCGGGTCCCCGGCGTCCCGGGGGTGTGGGCGGCCGGGGACGTCACCGGGGTCGCTCCTTTCACCCACACCGCCAACTACCAGTCGCGGGTGGTGGCGGCCAACCTGCGCGGCGAGGACTACGAGGCCGACTACCGGGCCATACCACGGGCCGTCTACACCGACCCGGCTCTGGCCGCGGTGGGGCTGACCGAGGCCGCGGCGGGCGATCAGGGCGTCGATGTGATGGTCGAGACGATGGATGTGGCGGGCACCGCCCGGGCGGCCACCGACGGGGTGGAGCGGGGCCGGCTGGTGCTCGTCGCCGACCGGTCCGCCGGGGTGCTGGTCGGGGCGTCAGCCGTCGGACCCGGAGCCGACGAGTTCATCGGTGAGGCCGTACTCGCCGTCCGGGCCCGCATACCGATCAGCGTCCTGGCCGACGTGGTCCACCCGTTCCCGTCACTGGCCGAGGCCTACGAGCCCCCGCTGCGGCGCCTGGCCGCCGCCCTGCGGGGCGGGCCGCACTAGCTAGCGTGACGGCGGTGAACGACGACGGCGACGAGGCCCTGCAGGCCCACCTGGCAGCCTGGCTGGGGGCCTGGCCGCCACCCGGTAGGGGCCTGAGGGTGGTGGCCTCAGCCCGGCGCGACATGCCCGGTTGGGACGGGCAGATCCGGCCGATGATCGGCGTGGCCACCCCCGAAGGCGGGGTTGTCTCGGTGTCGCCGGCCCACGTCGAAGCCGCGGCCCGGGCGGTGTCGGGCGCTCAATCGCTGGGCGTGGAGGACTTCGGTGGCGAACTGGCCTCCGCCCTCGGGAGCCCGGGAGGGCGGGTCGTCGAGGGCGTGTTCCGCTGGACCACCCGCCCGGCCGCGATGCCCGACGCCGGTGAGTGGCGGCCGGTCGACGACCCGGTGGTGCCGGCGTGGCTCGAACCCTTCGGCGGCGAGGTGCTGGTGGCTCTGGAGGACGGCCGCTACATCGCCGGCGTCGGCCTCAAGCGCCACGACCCCACCGGGCAGGAGGTGGCGGTGGTCACCGAACCGCAGGCCCGGGGCCGGGGCCTGGCCCGCCGGCTGGTCAGCCAGGCCGCTCGCCGGGTGGTGTCGGGCGGCGCCGTCGTCACCTACCTCCACGCCCCGTCCAACACCGCCTCGGCCCGGGTGGCCGAGGCCTGCGGGTTCCCGGACCGGGGATGGAAGGTCCTGTTCCTGTCACCGGGCTGACCCCCGGCCCGCCATACTCTTCGCATGGCCGAGCGCAACGTACTGGGCGGGGTTCTGGAGCCGTGCGGCGTCGAACCGCTGACCGGCTTCTACCGGGACGGGTGCTGCAACACCGGCCCGGAGGATCTCGGCAGCCACACCATCTGCGCCGTGGTCACCGCCGAGTTCCTCGAGCACCAGCGGTCCATCGGCAACGACCTGGTGACGCCCATGCCCCAGTACCGCTTCCCGGGCCTGGTGCCCGGGGACCGCTGGTGCGTCACCGCCGTCAACTGGCTGCGGGCCCACCTGGACGGGGCGGCGGCGTTCGTGGTGCTCAACTCCACCCATGAGCGGGCCCTCGAGGTGGTCCCCCTGGAGGCCCTGCGCCTGCACGCCGTGGACGTGCCGGCCGACCCCAGCGAGCTCACCGACTGACCGGCTGACCGGCCCAGGCCGGGCCGCCGCCGTCCACCCGGGGCGCCGCCGCGAGCGACGCGCCCGCCGCGGTGACCGCGGCGGCGAGCACCGCCCAGCGGCCCAGGCGCGGTAGCTCCCCGAAGCTGGCCGCGGTGAAGAGGGCGTCGCCGGCGTCGGCCAGCGCCCCCGCCTCCACCCACCCGCGGAGGGGGGCACCCCGGCGCACGGCCAGGAGCGCTCCGATCCCCAGAGCGGCGTCGCGGACCCCCATGGCCCGGCCGACCAGCAGGGTGCCGCCGTCGCGCCGGCCGGGCCCGATCCAGGTCCGCAGCGGCAGGCCGGGAGAGATCGAGGCGACCACCCCCAGGCCGACCCGCCCGGCGGCGATCAGCTGGACGATCTGGCGGGCACGGGTCCGGGTCAGAGCCATGCCCCCATATTTGCCCGGAACGGCCGGTTGTGGGCCGCCCGGGTGCCCCCGTGTACGGGCCGGGGGAGGGGGTAGAAGCTGCAGGGCGGTCCCGCCCAGTGAGGAGCGAGCACTTTGACTCAGCGGCGCAGCGACAAGCACAACCCCCGCATCGACGGCGAGCTCGACCACGACAACGCCGCGGTGACCCACGGAGCCCCGGTGCCCGGACGGGCCCGGGAGGATCTCCGCCAGGAGGACCCCGGCGAGATCTACGCCGCTGACGCGGCCCTCGAGCCGGGCGTGCCTCCGGGCATGACCCCCGACGACGTCCGGATCCGGTCGGAGCTGGCCCGCTCCCTCCGCCCGGGCGCCTTCCCGGCCGACCGGGACCGCCTCATCGAGGTAGCCGCCGGGGAGGGCGCGTCGCAGGGTCTGCTGGCCGTGCTGCGCCAGCTCCCCGGAGGGCAGCGCTACGCGGTGCTCGAGGAGGTGGCCGAGGCCATCGGAGAGCACGGCGAGGATTCGTCCCGCCGCTTCTGATCCGGCCCCGCCCCGGTTGGGTATCAAGGCACAAGCGGCGGTCCGCCGCACCTACCCCGGGGTTTCTGGAGGATCTGAATGGCATCGCACGTCCCGACCGTCAAGCTGAACAACGGAGTGGAGATCCCGCAGCTCGGCTTCGGGGTGTTCCAGGTGCCCCCGGAGGAGACGGTCGAGGCGGTCACCGCAGCTCTGGACCTCGGCTACCGCCACATCGACACCGCCGAGATGTACCGCAACGAGAAGCAGGTCGGCGAAGCCGTCGCCCGCTCGGGCATCAGCCGGGACGACATCTTCGTCACCAGCAAGCTCAACAACAACAACCTCACCTATGACGACGCCCGGCGGTCCTTCGACCGGAGCCTGGCCGACCTCGGCTTCGAGCGCGTCGACCTGTTCCTGATCCACTGGCCCCTGCCGACGGTCAGGGACTTCATGGAAGTGTGGCGGGCCCTGGAGAAAGTGCACCAGGAGGGCCGGGCCCGGGCCATCGGGGTGTCCAACTTCCAGACCGCCCATCTGGAGCGCCTGATGGCGGAGGGCTCCACCGTGCCGGTGGTCAATCAGATCGAGGCCCACCCGTACCTGGCCCAGGACGATCTGCGGGCCTTCGGTGAGTCGCACGGCATAGCCACCGAGGCCTGGTCGCCGATCGCCCGGGGCCGGGTGCTCGACGACCCGACCGTCATCGAGGTGGCCGAGAGGGTGGGCCGCACCCCGGCGCAGGTGGTGCTGCGCTGGCACATCCAGCTGGGCAGCATCGTGTTCCCCAAGTCGGTGCACCGGGACCGGATGCAGGAGAACTTCGAGCTGTTCGACTTCGCTCTGAGCGACTCGGACATGGCCGAGATCTCCGCGCTGGATCGGGGCGAGCGCATCGGGCCCGATCCCGACGTGTTCGACTACGTGCCGGACTGAGCCCGCTCCGCGTCCCGTGCCCCGGCTCCGCCGCTCGGACCCGTCCCGGCCCGGTATCACCCGTCAGCGGCGAGGCCGGGGATTCTCCTATACCTGGTCCCGCACCGGTGGGCGCGTCGACGATCCCGACACCCTCGAACGCATAGCCGGGCTGGTCATCCCCCCGGCGTGGGACGACGTGTGGATCTGTCCCTGGCCCCACGGCCACATCCAGGCCGTCGGCACCGACGCCGCCGGTCGGCGCCAGTACCTCTACCACGAGGGCTGGAGGAAGCGGCGCGACGCCGAGAAGTTCCGCCGGGCCACCGAGTTCGCCGTCGCCCTGCCGGACCTGCGCCGGCGGGTCTCCCGCGACCTGGACGGCACGCAGATGTCCCACCGGCGGGTGCTGGCCGCGGCGGTCCGGCTGATCGACATCGGGTGCTTCCGTATCGGGGGCGAGGTATACGCCCGGGACCACGAGACGTTCGGCATCGCCACCCTGCGGCGGGAGCATCTCCACCTCGACGGGGAGGCGATGACCTTCAGCTACCCGGCCAAGCACGGGGTGGCCCGGACCATCTCGGTCGACGACCCCGCCGTGTCGGAGGTGCTCGCCCCGCTGCGCCGGCGGCGGGGCGGTAGCGGCCAACTGCTGGCGTGGCGCGGCCCGGACGGCTGGTGCGACATCCATTCGGCCGAGATCAACGCCTACATCAAGGACGCGGCCGGCGCCGGCTACAGCGCCAAGGACTTCCGCACCTGGGCCGCCACGGTGCACGCCGCGGTGGCCCTGGCACAGGTCGACCCGTACCCCCGCAGCGCCACGGCGCGTCGCCGGGCGGTGACCGCCGCGGTCAAAGAGACGGCCGCGTTCCTGGGCAACACACCGGCGGTGTGCCGGTCCTCCTACATCGACCCGCGGGTCATCGACCACTTCGACCGGGCCGAGACCATCGCCGGGCACGGCTGGCCGGGCCGTTCCCGCTCCGGCCCGGCGCTCCGCCATGCCGCTGAGCGGGCGGTCCTGACCCTGCTGGCCGACGCCGCTTCGGTCGCCGCCTGAGCCGCCGCCTCCCGGCCCCCGGCACGGCCAACCAGTCAGGACACAGATCTAACGACTGTTACACTCAAATCATGATGTCCATGAGGAGTGAGCTGTGACGGCCGCCGCACTGTTCGCCGCCGTGTTCCTGGCCTGCGCGGTGGAGGCGGTAGAGGCGACCACCATCGTCCTGGCCGCCGGTACCGCCCGCGACTGGGGGTCGGCCCTCAAGGGCGTGGCCGCCGGTCTGGTCGTCCTGGCGGTCGTGATCGCCGCGCTGGGTCCGGCCCTCACGGTGGTGCCGTTGCGCGGTCTCCGCCTGGTGGTCGGCGGGCTGCTGCTGGTGTTCGGTCTGCAGTGGTTGCGCAAGGCGGTCCTGAGGGCCAGCGGCCACAAGGCCCTCCACGACGAGGACCGGATCTTCCGCGACCAGTTGGAGGCGGCCGGCCGGGCGTCGGCCCGCTCGGTGGCATCGGTGCGGGACTGGTACGCCTTCACCTTGTCGTTCAAGGGTGTGGTGCTCGAGGGCCTGGAGGTGGCGTTCATCGCTCTGACCTTCGGGAGCAACCAGCACGACATCCCCCTGGCGGCCGTCGCCGCGGCCGCTGCGGTGGTGGCCGTGACCGCCGCCGGGCTGGCGGTGCGGGCCCCTCTGGCCCGGGTGCCGGAGAACAGCATGAAGTTCGCCGTCGGTGTCATGCTGACCGCGTTCGGGACCTTCTGGGGAGCCGAGGGGGCCGGGGCCCGCTGGCCGGGCAACGACGCCGCTCTGCTGGTGCTGGTGCCGGCGCTGGCGCTGCTCGGACTGGGCCTCAGCGCCCTCCTGCGGCCGTCCGCGGTGCGCCGGGCGGCGCCCGGCGGTCTGGCCGGAGCGCCCCGGTGATGGCCCGGCTGAAGGCCTTCGCCGCATTCTGGTACGACTTCGTGGTCGGCGACGACTGGCGGGTCGCCCTGGGCGTCGTGGTGGCCCTGGCGGCGACCTACGGGGTCAGCCGGACCGGCGTCCCGGCGTGGTGGATCGTGCCGGCTGCGGTGGCCGTGCTGCTGCCGGTCAGCCTGCTGCGGGCCACCCGGGGCGGCTAGGCAGCCGGGCCGGTCCGCCGGCCGTGACGGCCTGTGGACCCGGCGGAACCGGCGGGGTCAGTGGGCGTCGGACTCCTCCTGGTAGACCCGGGCCGCGTACCCCTCGAGGGCGGCGGCGCACTCCTCGAGGGCGGCCTCTGCCTGGGCCCGCCCGGGCGCGCCGAACGCGTCCCTGTCGCGGACCTTGGCGAACCAGTTCTGGAGCTTGACCAGGTCCACCTCGTTCTCCTCCAGCTCGGCGAAGGTGAAGTGGCGGGCCACGTGCTCCTTCTCCACCTGGGTCAGGAAGTCCCGGCAGCGGTCCACGATCTCGTCGTATTCGTCGTCTCGTGCCGCCTGGAACGCCGAGAGCACCTCGGCCTCGCCCACCAGGGCCTCGCTGCGCATCAGCACCGCCGAGCCGCCCATCTCGATGATGTCGTGGCGCAGCTTGCGCAGAGCCCGCTCCGCCCCCGCTCCGGCCGGCAGGGCGGTCACCGAGTTCTGTAGATACACCGCCCCGAGGGTGCGCAGCCGGCGCCACACCGTGGCCCGCAGACGCGTCGGATCCGACGGTACCCGGTACACGAGCACCAGCCACTCCCGCTTGGACGTCTCCTCCGCAGCCACCGACCCAGTCTGCCCGGGTTCCCGGCCGGGGCGCCTACGCAGGCCGGGAGCGCCTCTCCACCAGTGCGGTGATCTCCGCGGCCGGGAGCGGCCGGGCGTAGAAGTAGCCCTGGGCGCCGTAGCAGCCGGCCTCCGCCAGGATCCCGGCCTGCTCGTCCGACTCCACCCCCTCGGCCACCGGGACCACCCCGAGGGCCTCCGACAGCTGGATGACCGCCTTCATGATCGACAGCCCCCTCTGGTCGGAGCGGTGCAGGCCGTCCACGAAGGCCCGGTCGATCTTGATCAGGTCTATCGGGAACCGCCGCAGGTAGGCGAGGGAGGAGTAGCCGGTCCCGAAGTCGTCGATGGCGATCGACAGGCCCAGCAGCTTCAGCCCGAGCAGCGCCTCGAGGTACATCCCCGGCTCGCCCATGAGCACGCTCTCGGTGATCTCCACGCACAGGCTGGCCGGGTCCATGCCGGTCTGTTCCAGCACCCGGACCACTGCGTCGATCAGCTCGGGGCGGGCCAGCTGGACGGCCGAGACGTTGACGCACACCTTCAGAGGGGGCCGCCCCGGCGGGTTGCCCGCCAGGCGCATCCACTCCGCCGCGGTGCGGCACGCCTCGCCCAGGATCCACTCTCCGATCGGGACGATCAGCTGGGTCTCCTCGGCCACCGGGATCCACTCACCCGGGGCCAGCTGCCCCCGGGTGGGGTTCTCCCACCGGACCAGCGCCTCCACCCCGATCAGCTCCCCGTCGGACACCCGGAACTGCGGCTGGTACACCAGGCTGAGCTCGCCGCGCTCGACGGCCCGGCGCAGCTCGTTGGCGAGGGACAGCTTGAGGCTGGCCCGCTCGTGGAGTCCCCGGTCGAAGAGGTTGTACCGGCCCCGACCGTCCTCCTTGGCCCGGTACATGGCCGTGTCGGCGTCGCGGATCAGGTGCTCCGGGCGGGCGTCGGGCGAGTCGGCGATGGCAATACCGATGCTGCCGGTGACGACGGTGGCCGCCTCGCCGTCGAGGAACATCGGTTCGGCCAGGGCGGCCAGCACCCGGTCGGCGATGGCCGCACCGTCCTCGGCGTTGCCGAGGCGGTCGCAGAGGAGGACGAACTCGTCGCCGCCGAAGCGGGCCGCGGTGTCGGTGGGGCCGAGCAGGCCCCCCAGCCGGCGGCCCACGATCCGCAGGACCTGGTCGCCCACGTCGTGGCCCAGGCTGTCGTTGATCAGCTTGAAGTCGTCGAGGTCCACCAGCAGCACCGCAAGCTGGTCCCGGCCGGGGCGCAGGCCGGTGATCGCCTGCGCCAGACGGTCCATCATCAGGCTGCGGTTGGGCAGGCCTGTGAGGGGATCGTGCATGGCCTGGTAGGCCAGCTGGTCCCGGGTCCGTTCCCGCTCGACCACCCGGGCCAGCTGCACGGCTGCGTGGGTGGCCGCCTCTGTGAGGTAGCGGTCCGGGTGCCGGGGGTCGGGACTCAGCATCTCGATGGCCGCCACCGCGGAGCTGCCGATGGTCACCGGGAAGGCGAAGCCGCTGAGGGACGCCCGGGGGCGGCCGGCCACCGGTAGCTCGCCGTCCCACACCGCCTCGCCGCAGGCCACGGCCCGGTCGATCAGACCCCAGCTGCCGGCAGCCGGGCCGGCCTGCAGCGCCGCGAAGCGGGGCCGGTCCTGCAGGTACCACACGTGACGGTCGATCCCCCCGCCCGGCCCCAGGACCACCGCGTGGCCCACCGGCCAGCCCAGCTGCCCGCAGATCTCCCGCATGCACCGGTACAGGGCGTCGGTCAGGTCGCTGCCGTCGCCGGCGGCCGCCGTGACCCGGTGCAGGAGGTCGAGCAGGACGGCCTGGCGCCGGAGGGACTCGGTGGCCTCCCGGCGCTCGGTGACGTCCTGGCCCACGCCGTGGACGCGCACCGGCCGCCCCGCGCTGTCGACCTCCACGGTGGCCAGCTCGCTCACCCAGGTGGTCGACCCGTCCGGGCGGCCCACCCGGTACTCCAGCTCGAGGGGTCGCCCGTCGCCGAGGGTCTGCTCGAGCGCAGCCCGTACCCGGCCACGGTCCTCCTCGTGGACGGTGCCGACCCGGCTGGCGGCGGTGCCGTCGTAGCGGCGCGGGTCGAGGCCGCAGATCCGGCACATCTCGTCGGTCATCTCGATGCGCCCGGTGGCCCGGTCCCACGACCACATGCCCACGTGGGCCTTCTCGAGGGCGGCGCCCATCCGGAGGCGGCCGTCGTGGACGGCGGCCGCCCCGGCCCCGGCCCTTCGCCCGGCCACGACCGACTCGAACCGGCCGGTCAGCGCGGGGCCGCCCAGATCGGCCAGCAGCGGGCCGGCCGACGGGCGGCTCGGGAGCGCCGGCCCCGCCAGGCCGGCTGCGCTGACAGCCCCTTCCGGTTGTTTCACTCGTACACCTTTCGTTCCCCTGCTGGCCGGCCCCGGCGGGCGGTTGCCCGGGCCGCGTGGAGGAATTCTGACCATCGGCGTACTTTTTCTCTATGGCCCATTCGGGCCATTTCGCGGGGGCCTGCGGACCGGCCCCCGGAAGGCCAGGGGACCGGCGCTCAGAGACCGGCGGGGGCGGCCCGCAGGCCGGCCCGCCAAGCCGCCACCTCGGAGCAGGAGACCCGCTGGTCCGGCACCGCGTGGCCGTCGACCACCCTCACCACCTCCACCCAGCCGGTCCGGCTGTGGAGGACGGCGTCGGTCACCGCGGCCCGCCCGGTGCTCACCAGCTCGGCGGCCCGCTCGCTGGCCGGGGCGCACACCCACGACCGGTTCCCGTCGTCACCGGGGCCTTCGACGATCAGCCAGTGCCCGCCGGCGGTGTCCGTGGCCCGGTACGCCGCCGGGCCGCCCTGGGGCGTGCCGAGGGCCGCCTCGACGTCCAACTCCAGATCGAAGCCACAGAACCTGAGCATCGGAACAGCAAACCCCTGACGGGGAGATCCGAGCGGGTATTCGGGCGGGGCGACGCTGCCCGACCCGGCCCGGAGACGACATATCCGCTCACCCCGGGCCATACGATAGCAGCGGTATCGCCGGCCCAGATCCCAACGCTGAGCCAACTGTTCCCCTACAAAGTTCCCGAATCGGACCGCCCCTGCCCCGGCCCCCGACCCGGTCCGGCAGGGGGCCTCAGGCGGCCGGCAGGCGGTCCGGTGCGGGGCCCAGCACCCGGTCCAGATAGGCGTTGGAGAACACGCCGGCCGGGTCCGCCCCGTCGCGTAGGCGCACGAACTCGTCGAAGCGGGGGTAGCGGGTGCGCAGCAACTCCGCGTCCAGATCGTGCAGTTTTCCCCAGTGGGGACGGGCCCCGTAGCCGTCGAGGACCCGGGCCACCAGCTTGAAGTACGCCCGGTGGTCCACCGCCGCGGGGACGTGGAAGGCCAGGTAGGCGCTGTCGCGGCCCGACGCGGTCGACAACGCGATGTCGTCCTCAGCCGCCACCCGCAGCTCCACCGGGAACGCGATCGACATGCCCGACGACTCCACTGCGCCCACCACCTCCCGTATGGCTGTAACGGCGCTCTCCCGGGGGATGGCCAGCTCCATTTCCCGGAATCTGACCCGTCTGGGAGAGGTGAATACCTTGAAAGACAGGTCGGTGAAGCTCCGGGATCCGAGGGCCCGGGCCGCTACTGCATTGGCCCTCGGGATCACCGACGGTTTCCTTTTTCCCAACTCCACCACCCAGCCGAACACCCGGTTGGAGAGGAACTCGTCATCGAGCCACTCCTTCCACGCCGGGAGCCGGTCCAGGCCCTCGGCCAGCGGGAGGCGGGTGTTGCGCTTGGTCAGGGCCCTCCCCGTGTGGGGGAACCAGTACGCCTCGAAGTGGTCGGCCGACCCGGTCAGCTCGTCGAAGCGTCCGATCAGCTCATCGAGCGGCATCGGGCCCTCCTCGGCCCGCAGCGCGAACAGCGGGACACAGCGCAGCGTCACCCGGGTGATGATCCCGAGGGCGCCCAGCCCCACCCGGGCCGCCGACCACAGCTCCGGCTGCTCCGAGGCGGAGCACGTCACCACCGACCCGTCAGCGGTGACCATCTCCAACCCGGCGACGGTCGTGGCCAGGCCGCCGTAGCGGGCCCCGGTGCCGTGGGTGCCGGTGGAGATGGCCCCGGCCAGGGTCTGGGCGTCGATGTCACCCAGGTTGGGCATGGCCAGGCCCAC
>JAKAXN010000087.1:0-2541 GCA_021816565.1 Actinomycetes bacterium | reverse complement strand
GGCCAGCAGGTCGTTGAGCCGGCGCAGGGTGGTCCCGGCTCCGACCGTGACCAGGCCGCCGGCCCGGTCCAGGCGGTCCAGACCCTGCAGGGCCGACAGGTCCACCAGGACGTCCTCGGGCCGGGCGATTCCGGAGAAGGAATGCCCGGAGCCCACCGCCTTCACCCGCGACCCGGCCGCCACCGCCTTGCGGACCACCGCGGCGACCTCCTCGGTGTCGCGGGGTCTCTCCACCGTCACGCCGGTCACGGTCTGGTTGCCGGCCCAGTTCCCCCATGTACCCATCGGACGGAACCGTACCGCCCCGGCCGGGCCCGCACGGGCCGACCTGCGGCCGGCGGGGCCAATCGGCTCCATAGCCCGGCCAGTCGTGGAAAGATGCCACCCTGATCGTCAACAGAGGGTGTCGGACCCCGGGGAGGGCGCACATGCAGGGCCTGATGCAGGACGTACCGCTGTCACTGGACATGATCTTCAACCGGGCCGAGCAGCTCTGGAAGACCAAGCGGATCGTCACCGCCACCCCGGCCGGGGTGGAGCGCACCACGTTCGGGGACTGGGCCGAGCGCACCCGGCGCCTCGGTGGCGTCCTCGACGACCTCGGGATCAGCGAGGACGGCCGGGTGGGGACCTTCGCCTGGAACACGGCCCGCCACCTGGAGCTGTACTTCGCCCCGCCGTGCACCGGCCGGGTGCTGCACACCCTCAACATCCGGCTGTTCGCCGAACAGATCACCTACATCGCCAACCACGCCGAGGACGAGGTCATCTTCGCCGACCGCAGCCTGATGCCGCTGCTGTGGCCTCTGATCGACGAGTGCAAGACCGTCCGTCACGTGGTGGTCATGGACGACACCGCAGGCAAGGCCGACGTGGCCCCCCTGCCGGTGGACTCCCGCATCCTCGACTACGAGGAGTTGCTGGCCCGGGCCCGGCCCCACACCTTCGGCGTGGTCAGCGACGAGAACCAGGCCGCGTCCATGTGTTACACGAGCGGGACCACCGGCGACCCGAAGGGGGTCGTCTACTCCCACCGGTCGGTGGTGCTGCACTCCAACGCCGCCCTCCTCTCCGACCTGCTCGGAGTGCAGGAGGCCGACTCGGTGCTGCCGGTCGTGCCCATGTTCCACGCCAACGCCTGGGGCCTGTGCCAGGCGGCGGTGATGGCCGGCGCCGAGCTGGTCTTCCCGGGCGCCGACCTGTCACCTGAGGCCATCGCCCGGCTGATCATCGACGAGGGCGTCACCATGGCCGCCGGGGTCCCCACCATCTGGATGGGGGCCCGCCCCCACCTGGCCGGTCGGCCCCACAAGCTGCGGCGGATCGTCTGTGGCGGCTCGGCCGTGCCCCGGGCGCTGTCCGAGGCCTACCGCCACGACGTGGGGCTACCCATCCTGCAGGCGTGGGGCATGACCGAGACCAGCCCGCTGGCCACGGTGGCCACCATCCGCAGCGAGCGGGCCGGCGACTCCGACGAGGATCTGGCCGAGATCCGGGCCACCCAGGGCCTGCCCGCCCCCATGGTCGAGCTGCGCATCGCCGACCCCGAGAGCGGGGAGCGCCTCCCCTGGGACGGCGAGACCAGCGGGGAGGTGCAGGTGCGGGGCCCGTGGATCGCCCGCCGCTACTACAACGACCCCCGGGGTGACACCCAGTTCACCGCCGACGGCTGGCTGCGCACCGGGGACGTGGGGACCGTCACCCCCGACGGCTACGTCCGCCTGGTCGACCGCACCAAGGACCTGATCAAGTCCGGCGGCGAGTGGATCTCCTCGGTGGACCTGGAGAACGAGATCATGGGCCACCCGGCCGTGGCCGAGGCCGCGGTGATCGCCGTTCCGTCCGACAAGTGGATGGAGAGGCCCATGGCCTGCGTGGTGGTCAAGCCCGGCGAGGAGCTGACGGCCGACGGGCTGCGGTCCTGGCTGGAGCCCCGCGTCGCCAAGTGGTGGCTGCCCGAGGTGATCGAGTTCATCGAAGAGGTGCCCAAGACGTCGGTCGGCAAGTTCTCCAAGAAGGACCTGCGCGACCGCTTCTCGGACAGGAGGGTGCCGTGAGCAGCGAGGTCCAGACCCAGGTGGGAGCCGACACGGTCAGCGCCTCGGCGGTGGTGGACGCCCCGCCGGCGGCCGTGTTCGACTTCATCCGCCGCCCGGCCAACCACTCGATCATCAGCGGCGACACCTCGGTGAAGGGGGCGGTCAGCGGCCCCGACCAGCTGTCGCTGGGCGACCGGTTCGGGATGAGCATGAAGGTCGGGGTGCCGTACCGGATCACCAACAAGGTGGTGGAGTTCGAACCGGACCGGCGGATCGCCTGGAGCCACGTCTTCGGCCACCGGTGGCGGTGGGAGGTCGAAGACGCCGGCGAGGGCCGGTCCAAGGTGACCGAGACGTTCGACCTGTCCACCGCCCGGTTCCCACCGGCGCTCAAGTTAATGGGCTACCCGCGGGGTCACGAGAAAAATGTGGCAGCCTCGGTGGCCAACGTCGTCGCTCACTTCGCCTCTGGCGGCAGCTGAGAGGCCGGTCCGACCAGGGG
>JAKAXN010000576.1 GCA_021816565.1 Actinomycetes bacterium | reverse complement strand
TCCCGGTGCCGGCCGGGGTGGCGCTGGACTGGCTGGCCGCCGACCCCGGCGCCCCCGGCGAGCGGCTCCGCCGGGCCGTCACCAGCGCCCCGGTCAGCGGGGACACCTCGGTGTGGGTGGCGTGCGAGGCCGCCGCGGTGCGGCGCATCCGGGCCGACCTGCTCGGCACCGGCCGGGTCGACGCCTCGGCCATGGCCACCCGGGGCTACTGGCGCCTGGGCCAGGCCGACCACCCCGACAGCGACTACGGCGAGGACTGAGCGGCCGGCCGGAGCAGCTCCGGCTCCCCGACATGGAAGCCCTGGGCGTAGTCCACCCCGAGCTCGGCCAGGAGGCCGAGCACGCCGGGGTCCTCGACCCCCTCGGCGATGGTCCGCTGCCCGAACGCCTTGGCCAGGTTGACGACGGCTCGCACCACGTGCTGGTTGTCGGCGTTGGCGGTCAGGTCCCGCACGAACTCCTGGTCGATCTTCAGGTAGGAGACCGGCAGCCGTTTCAGGTAGGTGAAGCTGCCGAAGCCGGTGCCGAAGTCGTCGAGGGCCAGGTGGCAGCCCATCCCGGTCAGGGCCCGGGCGAAGTCCTCCCCCACGTCGAGGTTCCGCATGAGAGCCGTCTCGGTCAGCTCGAACACCAGCAGGGACGGGTCGGCGCCGCTGGCGGCCAGCACCCCGGCGACCCACGGCAGGAAGCCCGGCTGGCTGACCGTCTCCGCCGACACGTTGGCCTCGACCCGCCGCCCGGCGGCGGCCAGCGTGACGGCCTGGCCGATGACCCAGCGGTCGATGTCGGCGATCAGGCCGTACTTCTCGGCGGTGGGCAGGAACGCCGCCGGCAGGATGGTCTTGCCGTTCGGCAGCACCATGCGGATCAGCAGCTCCTCGGCGTCGGGCAGGTCCCCCCGGACGGATTCGATCGGCTGGCTGTAGAGCACGAAGCGGCCCTCGTCCAGGGCGTCCCTGATCCGGCCGACCCAGCTGAGCTCGTCCAGCGCCCGCCGGGCCTGCTGGGCCTGCTCCTGCTCGTCGGTCACGTCCCGGAACACCACGACCGCGCCGTAGACCGCCCCCTCGCTGCACAGCGGCGCCACCGAGTAGGCGACCGGCAGGAGCGACCCGTCCTTGCGGGTGAACACCTCGTCGACCACCCGGACCGCGGCGTTGGACTCCAGCACCTGCAGCAGCGGGCACTCCGACGCCGGGTAGCTGGCCCCATCGGGCTTCTGGTGGTGCATGGCCTGGTGGGCGTCGCAGCCCCGCAGCTCGTCGGCGGACCAGCCGAGCATCCGGGTGGCGGCCTGGTTGACGAAGGTGATCCGCCCGTCGGCGTCGATGGAGTACAGCCCCTCGGCCATGGTCTCCATCACCGCCCGGTTGAACGCCTCGGCCCGCTTGGTCACCGACACGTCGATGCCCACTATCCCGATGGCCGCCACCTCGCCGTCGACCCGGACCGGGTAGTAGTTGGTGAGCCAGAACGACGACTCCGCCGGGGTGGGACCGGCCACCACCTCCAGGGCCGCCACCGCCGCCCCGGTGCTGAGCACCTCCCGGTACCGGCCGGTGAAGTGGGGGTACAGGTCGGGCAGGACCTCTTCGACGGGGCGGCCGAGGGACGCGTCGCGGTCGAAGCCCAGCAGCTCCGCCATGGTGGCGTTGGCCTGGATTATGCGGAACTCCGCGTCGATCACCCCCGACGCCACCGGTGCCGCCGCCTGGATGGCCTCGGTCAGAGCGAGCAGCTCGAGGATCTGGCGCTGGCTGGCCCGCAGCATCTCGTCGGAGCGCTTCTGCTCGGTGACATCGACCACGATGGCCGCCACCCGCTCCGGGACACCGTCCGGCCCCCGCACCACCGAGGGCATGGTCTCCACCCAGACGACCGTGCCGTCGCCGCGCACCAGCCGGCGCTCGGCCTTCCAGCACTGCGGGGCGTGCTCGTCGAGGTCGGCGAAGCCGGCCTCCAGGGAGGCCCGGTCCTCGGGGTGGGCGAAGACCGCGGCCGGACGGCCCACCATCTCCTCCTCGGACCGCCCGAGCAGCTCGCAGAAGGCCGGGTTGACCGCCTCGACGATCCCCTCGGGGGTGGTGATCACCTGCGGGACCAGGCTGGCGGAGAAGTGACCCCGGTACCGGGACTCGGCGTCGGCCCGGGCCGTCCCGGTCAGGTCCACGCTGACCGACACGGCCCCGACCACCTCGCCGGCGGGATCCACCACCGGGGTCGTGGTGACCTGCACCCGGACGTCCCGTCCCCATCTGGTGGCCACCAGGTACTCGCCGCTCCCCCGCCACGGACCCCCACCCGTGCCGCCGGGCGGTTCGGGGGCGGCGGCCGGGCGGGCCGGGAGCAGCTCGGCCATGTCTCGGCCCTGCGCGTCCTCCGCCGACCAGCCGTAGAGCTCCTCGGCCGCCCCGTTCCAACCTTCGATGACCCCGTCGAGATCGGTCACGGTCACGGCGACGCCCAGCGCCGCCACGACCCCGCTTCGGGTCGCGAGACCTCCATCGGCTCTGGGGGTGGCGGTGTGGGCCATTCGTGGGCAGCGCTCCTCGGGGGGTTCCGCCCCGGCGTGGGACCGGGGACCGTACATTCCTCGGCGCGCACCCCCCTGGTTCGTCGAGAGGACTTAAGTCCCTAATCGGATGGCCCGGAAAAAATCCCCGGCCCGGCCTGCGGTAGCGGCCATTTGCGCCCCGCCCTAAATCCCGTCGGGCTGGGCCACCAGCTCCACCTCGAAACCGTCGGCGTTCTCCAGGTAGGCGGCGCGGTGGTCGGGCCCCCCGGCGAAGGGATGACGGTCGGCGAACATCAGCACCCAGCCGTGGTCGGCCGCCTCGGCGACGAGCCGGTCGAGCTGGCGGGGCCCGCCGGCGTGGAACGCCAGGTGGTTGAGCCCCGGCTGGCGCCGGTC
>JAKAXN010000575.1 GCA_021816565.1 Actinomycetes bacterium | reverse complement strand
GGCCTCGAAGAGGGGGCTCACGACGGTGGCCGCTCCCGTCGAACCGGCGGCCGCCACCATGGTGACGTCGTGGCCGGCGGCGCCCAGGCCTTCGACCAGGGCGGCCACCACCCGCTCGATCCCCCCGTAGCCCGGCGGCGGGACCGGGAAGTAGGGGGGTGCTATGACCGCTATCCGCAGCGCTCGCTGCGGTAGCGGCCCGTTCGCTGGGGGCGTGGGGCGGGCCATGCTCGATTCCTTGTTGTCGGGCCGAGGGGGCTGTCGGGCCAGGGGGGCTGTCGGGCCAGGGGGGCTGTCGGGCCAGGGGGGCTGTCGGGCCAGGGGGGCTGTCGGGCCAGGGGGGCTGTCGGGCCCCCCGGTAGCGTGGCCGACCTCCTGGCGCAGGAACAGTGCCGTTCGTCCCGAGCCGGACCGGCTCATCGGTCGCGGCGGGCCGACCCGGCGCCGGTCGGTCCCACCCGCCCCCCGGGCGGTCCCAACGTGGCGGGGGCTGCGGTCCCGACCCGGACCGTCACCGGCCGGTCGCAGCGGATGTCGACCCCGTCCCCGTCGGCCCTGGCCTCGATCAGGGCCCCCATGACGCGCAACCTCATGGTCAGCGCCGACCACGCCGCCGGCAGGCGGGGGTCGAGGGCCAGGACGCCGGGCTCGGCCCGCATCCCCATGAACCCGTAGGCCAGGGCCTGCCACATTCCGCCCATGGTGGCGAGGTGCAGGCCCGACGACGAGGTGCCGGTGACGTCGTCGAGGTCCAGCCGGGCGGCCAGGCGCAGCATGTCCAGTGCCTCCGCGCTCCGTCCGGCCCGGGCCAGCAGCGAGGCGTGCACGGCCGGCGACAGCGAGCTGCCGTGCGCCGTGCGCGGGCCGTAGTAGTCGAGGGAAGGGACCAGCGACCCGGCCGGCACCTGCTCGGGCACCATGTGGTGGAGCATGAGCACATCGGCCTGTTTGATCAGCTGCGACCCGGCCACGCGCTGCGGGCCCAGCACCAGGTCCATGGCCACCGGGGCGGCGGCCACCTCGGCCACCGTGAGCCGCTCCAGGTCGTAGAACCCGGCGAACTGCTCGAACGTGCCCAGATCCGGGTCCCATCCGTCCACCAGACCGTCGGCCAGGGCCAGCCAGCGGTCGGCCTCGCCGCCGTCCCCGCCGGCCCGGTCGCCACCGACCAGCCGGGCCGCGGCCTGGAGGTTCCACCTGGCCATCACGTTGGTGAAGGCGTTGTCGTCCACCGCCTCGTGGTACTCGTCGGGACCCATCACCCCGTAGATGTGGCCGCGCCCGGAGCGGTCCGTGCGGATCCTGGCCGCCCAGAACCGGGCGGTGTCGACGATGAGGTCCCGGCCCGGCCCGGAGGTGAGGAATTGTCCGTCCCCGGTCCAGTCGGCGTAGCGGCAAGCCGCCCACGCCACGTCGGCCACGATGTGCAGTTCGTGGTGGCCGGTGGCTATGGGGACGGGCCGCCCGCTGGGGCCGCGGACCCAGCGGGGGGTCACGTCGGTGCCGTCCCCGGCGCTCTCCCACGGGAAGCGGGCGCCGGCCAGACCGGCCGCCCGGGCCGCCCGCCGGGCCGCCGGGAGGCGACGGATCCGGTACTCCAGGATGGACCGGGCCGCTTCCGGGTCCAGGGCGGCCAGGGCCGGCAGCACGAACACGTCGGCGTCCCAGAAGACGTGCCCGGCGTAGGCGTCACCGGTCAGGCCCCGGGGACCGACCGCGCTCTCGCCCGGCCCCGACGCCGCTCCGAGCAGGTGGAACACCGCGAAGCGGGCGGCCAGCTCGTCGCCGGGGGATCCCTCTATCGACACCCCGGCGCCCCGCCACTTGGCGGCCCACGCCCGGCGGTGGGCGCCCAGCAGGGCGTCGAAGCCGGTCCTGGCCAGCTGCTCGAGGTGCCCGGCGGCCATTTCCTCGGCCGGGGGCTGCTCCGGCGGATCACCGGCAGGGGCGGCCGCCCAGGACACCAGCCGCTCCAGGGTCGACCAGGCGCCGTCCCGCCCGGTGCTGTCCCGGGCCGCCACTGCGATGGCCGGCTCCACTGCGGCCGGCCCCGCTGCGGCGGTCGGCCCCACTGCGAGGGCCGGCCCCGCGGTGGCGGCCCCGCCGCCCCCCGTCCCGGTCACGGCCAGATCCGCGCCGGCCCGGCGGCTGAGCCGGAAGGTGCCGGCTCCCGGCGGTGCCCGCAGGGCCACCCCCGGGGTGGCCCACTCCCGCTCGATCTCGCAGCGCATGGCCAGAGCCGCCGGGTCGGCGGCCGACACCAGCCGGAGCGACCGCACCGGGCAGCCGGGGGTGGCCCGGCGGGCCAGGAGCGCGCTGCGCATGTCCAGCACCCTCTCCGGGGCGTCACCGGTGACCGGGAGGTCCACTGCGGTCCACACCGGTCCGGGTAGCAGCCGGTCGTCGTGGTCGTACACCCCGCCGACGATCAGCAGCGGGACCGAGCCGGGTCCGTCCTCCTCCAGAGCGGCGCGCGTGGCGGCCCGGCCGTTGGAGAGGCAGCCGAGGCTCCCGGCCAGGGGGCCGCTCCCCGGGCCGGTGGGAAGCCGGATGATCCAGCGGGGATCGGGGTCGACGTGGGGGACCCTCCGGGCCCGTCGACGGGCCACCTGCCGGTCCAGTGTGGCCTCCAGGTCCCCGACGGTCCCGGCGTGCAGCACCCCCGGGGGCGCGTCGTGGGGCGCAGGTCCCACGCAGGCTGCGACCACCCGCGGAGGCCGCGGACCCGGGTCCGGGCAGCCTCGGATCACCAGCACCAGCTCGCCGGTGACACCCAGGTCCTCGAGAGACCCGAGTGCGTCATCGAGCGCGTCGCGTCCGGGCCCGGACACCTCCGCCACCTCCGCCCCGGCGGCCGCCAGGTCGGCCAGCCTGGAACGCAGCCGGGCGGTGAGCGCCGGGTCGCCGGCTTCGAGGGCCT
>JAKAXN010000574.1 GCA_021816565.1 Actinomycetes bacterium | reverse complement strand
TAGGAGGCGCCGAAGGGGACGAAGGAGCTGAGCCAGCTGATCGGCACGTAGGAATCGGCAACGGCGCTGACGATGTGGACGACCAGGAACACCGGTCCGAGCAGGGACAGGTTCTTGTGCAGTCCTTCGACCACGAAGCGGGGCCAGCGGGCGGAACTCCAGCGCGACTCCGTGGCCAGCCCGGCCAGGACCGAGACGGTGAGCAGTATCAGCGCCACCACCCCGCTGCCCCGGGCCAGGTACCACAGGGCCTGGGAGTTCACGCGGCCTGCCTCTCCGCCGGCCAACCGCCGACCCGGACCGTGGTGCCGTCGCCGCGGACCAGCCGGGCTGTGAGGCCGAGCGAGCCGAGCCAGGCCACCGCCCGCTCGCCGCGGATGATCGACGCGGTGGACGCGATGTTGGCGTCCACGCAGGTGGCCGCGGCGACCGACACCGTGCGCCACACGACCTCGGCCGGCCGGGCCGTCGCCGGGTCCACTATGTGGTGGAGCTCCCGGCCCTGCCTGCTCCACCGACGGACGGTGGTGCTCGAGGTGGCCAGCGCCCCGGAGTCGATCCGTATCACCGGGCCGGGCCCGCCCGGGGTGGCTCCGTGCCAGTCGGCCACCCTGATGTTCCAGCCGCCGGCCGGCGCCTCATTGGCGGTGGCGATATCGCCGCCCACGCTGACGAGCACCCCGGTCCCCGTCGCCGCACCGGCACGGGCCGCGGCCCGGTCGGCGGCCAGCGCCTTGGCCGTGGCCCCCAGGTCGAGACGCACCCCAGCCGGCATCTGGAGGGTGCCCCATCGGCGGTTGAAGCGGAGGGCCTTCCAGCCGGGCACCCGCGCCAGGGTCACGACCGGGCCGTCGGCCTCCAGCTCGTTGAAGTCCCGGTCGTAGCCGAGGGCCATGACCGCGGAGCCCACCGTCGGGTCGACGTCGCCGTCGGTGAAGCGGGCCGCCCGCAGGGCCACGTCGATGGCTTCGGCCAGCAGCGGGCCGAGGGCCACCTGGTGGCCCTGGGCCCGGTTGGCCACCTCCAGCTCGGAGTCGGGCCGGAACCGGCTGCAGGCGGCGTCGACGGCCGCCAGCTCGTGGCGCACCTCCAGCGCGGCCCGGGCGACGCGACCGGGGTCGACGGTGAGGACGCTGACCCCGGTCCCGAGGGCCCGGAAGTCGGCCCGGCCGAGGCCGGCCGGTCGGGTGACGCGGATGCGGTCCATCACGACCCTCCCGAGCTGACCGCGGCCGGCCCGCTCGAGGGTTGGACAGGGGTGGAGGACGGCTGGAGGGTCCCCGACGACGCCGAGCCGGCGTTGGATGCGGAGGCCGGCTGGGAGCCGGCGGGGGCGGTCCCCGAAGCGGCGCCGGTGGTATGGCCGGAGTACGAAGCGGCGGCCAGGATGGAGAAGGCCCCGGTGAGGCCGGCGCCGCCGGCCAGGGCCCACCGGGTGATGGAGGACACCCTCCTCAGACCCTCGTCCCGAGCCCGGGAGTGGTGCGATGGCATGACGCCAGTGTCGGGCCGGCGGTTAGGTATTTCCGTAAGGAAAGCTGGGAAATTCCTGTGTTTGCCGAAGCTTTACCGGAAGTCGCGCGATCGCAGTGATCCGCCCTGGGTCAGCCTGAGTGGGAGGATCCGCTCGGCCACCACGTTGATCACCGTTTCCACCCGTTCGAGGCGGCCCACCACCATCAGGGCCGGGCTGGACCGGGCGGCCCTCCGGTAGCGCTTCCAGGCTCCGGCCGAGCAGACCACGTTGATCAGCCCGGTCTCGTCCTCCAGGTTGAGGAAGGTGACGCCCTGGGCGGTGGCCGGCCGCTGCCGGTGGGTGACCACCCCGGCCACCACCACCCGGTCCCCGGCCGCCACGTCCAGCAGGCCGGCCGCCGGCACCACCCCGGCCGCCTCCAGCTCGGCCCGCACGAACTCGGTCGGATAACTGTCAGGAGACATGCCGGTGGCCCAGAGGTCCGCCTGGTTGAGCTCCACCGGCGTCATGCCGGGCAGCCCCGGCGCGTCCGCTCCTGTGACCAGGCCGGCCAGCCGGGGAGCCGCGACCCGGCTCCGGCTCCCGACGCCGGACTCCCCGCTTCCTGCGGCGGCCACCGCCCCGGCGCTCCACAGGGCCTCCCGCCGGGACAGACCGAAGCAGTCGAAGGCGCCGGCGGTGGCCAGCGCCTCGGCCTGGGGGCGGGTCATCCCGGTGCGACGGACCACGTCCTCCATGTCCCGGTACGGCCGACCGGCGGCGATGCGATCCGCCATCTCCTCCCCGACCCCCCGCACGTACGACAGCCCGAGGCGCACCGCTGCCCCGCCGGCGCTGGTGGGGCAGGGCTCGAGCACCGAAGCCGCCCGGCTGGAGTTGATGTCGGGGCGGCGCACGGCGACCCCGTGGCGGCGGGCGTCGGCCACGATGGTCTGCGGCGACCAGAAACCCATGGGCTGGCCGTCGAGGAGGCCGGCGCAGAACGCCGCCGGGTAGTGGTACTTCAGCCACGCCGAGGAGTACACGAGGTAGGCGAAGCTCACCGAGTGGCTCTCCGGGAAGCCGAAGTTGGCGAAGGCCACCAGCTTCTCCCACACCGCATCGGCCACCTGGCCGGTGATGCCGTTGGCGGCCATGCCCGAGTACAGCCGGGCCTTCAGCCGCTCCATCTTCTCCACGCTGCGCTTCGACCCCATGGCCTGGCGCAGCCTGTCCGACTCGGCCGGGGTGAAGCCGGCAACGTCTATGGCCATCTGCATCAACTGCTCCTGGAACAGCGGCACCCCCAGGGTCTTGGCCAGGCTCTTCTCCAGGAGAGGGTGCAGGTAGGTGACCGGCTCGCTCCCGTTGCGCCGTCGGATGTAGGGATGGACCGAGCCGCCCTGGATCGGCCCGGGTCGGATCAGGGCCACCTCCACCACCAGGTCGTAGAAGGTGCGGGGC
>JAKAXN010000573.1 GCA_021816565.1 Actinomycetes bacterium | reverse complement strand
CATCCAGACCATCGGCGTGATCCTGATGGTCGTCGGGGCCATCGGCTTCTTGGTGTCCCTGGCCTTCTGGGGTTCCTGGGGCGGGTTCGGGGGTGCCAGCCGGCGCCGCACCGTCTACCGGGACCCGGCCACCGGCACCGTCGTAGACGAGACGCACCAGGCGTCGTACTGACATCTGATCCGGACGGAAAGGGAGACTGATAAATGGGTGTAATCCTGGCAGTTCTGCTCCTGGCATTGATCCTCGGAGGAGTGGGCTTCGCACTGCATTGGCTGTGGATCATCGCCGCCATTGTGTTCATATTCTGGCTGATCGGATTTGCCGTGGCCCGGGGGGAGACCGCCGGTGCCCGGCGGAGCTGGTACCGCTGGTAGCACGCAGCACGCCAGAGAGCAGATCTACCCGGAGGGCGCCGATTCCAAGCGGCGCCCTCCGGCGCGCCAGGCCCCGCGCCGGGGGCCGGGGCCCCCGGCGGTGGGAGCACCTCAGATGGCCGGCTGCTCGCCCCGGTGGCGGGACCGGCCGGTGGCGAACCACGAGCCGGCCAGTATCAGCACGAACCCGGCGGCGGTGCTCGCCCTGAACGGCTCGGACAGGACGGCGACGCCCAGGACGACGGCCACCACCGGGTTGAAGTAGGTGATGATCGTGGCCTGCGTCGGGGGCATCTCTTTCAGCAACTCGAAGAACGCCACGAAGGCCAGGGCTGTGCACACCACGCCCAGCACCACCACCGCCCCGATGACCGGCGCCGGCGGCACCCGGGCCGGGGCCTGCAGGATGGCCACCGGCAGGTACCCGGCCGCCACCGCGGCCAGGGACACCGCGGCCAGGGCCAGGCTGGAGCAGTCCGCCAGGTAGGTGGCCGCCAGCAGCGGGCCGGCCGCGTAGCCCACCGCTACCACGAGCACCTGGGCCACCGAAGCCAGCTGGGCGCCGCGCACGTCGAGACCCATCACCACCGCCACCCCGGCCAGCCCGACCAGCAGGCCGGCCAGCCCCCGGGCGTCGGTCACCGCCCGCCGGCCGGCCAGGGTGGACATCACCGCGGCGATCAGCGGCACGGTGGCGACCAGCAGCCCCGACAGGGAGCTCGGCAGGCGCCTCTCGGCGTTGGAGAGCAGCAGCCACGGCACCGCCAGCTCGCACACCGAGTAGGCCAGCAGCGGCTTCCAGACCTTGATCAGCGGCCGGACCTGGCCCCGGTGGACGGCCAGCGGCAGCAGCAGGGCCGCCCCTATCAGCGTGCGGCCCTCCACCACGGTGGCCGGGCTCAGATGGCGGACCGCCACCTTGATCATCAGGTAGGGGATGCCCCACACCACCGACATCAGCGCGAACAGCGCCAGGCCCCGCCGGGTCATCAGTGGCGGCGCTGGAAGTGTTTCCCGAGGGCCTCGCTCTGGCGCTGGTAGTTCGAGGCCGGTTCCCGGCCGTAGAGGATGGTCGGCTCCTCGATCATCCTCTCGAAGGTGAGCTTGCACACCCGCTGTCCGTGCTCGATCATGAACGGCACGTCGTGGGCCCGCACCTCGAGGGCCGCCTTGGAACCGTGGAAGCGGCCCTCGGCGTCGTAGCCGAAGCCGGGGTCGAAGAAGCCGGCGTAGTGGGTGCGCAGCTCGCCGCTGGTCGGGTCGTAGGCGATCATCTCCGAAGCCAGACCCGGGGGGATGACCACCGCCTCCTCGGACATGAGCAGGTAGAACTTCTTCTCGGTCAGCACCACCCGGTCTGTGCCCTCGCGCCGCACCGGCTCCCAGAACGGCTCGGGCTCGAGCGGCTCGGAGCGGGTCAGATCGAGGAGGGGGGCGTTCTCCCGGGCCCGGTAGCCGACGTGGCCGCTCTCGTCGCCGCGCAGGTCCAGGCTGAGGAACAGCCCGTTGTCGAGCGTCACCTCCTCGGGGCTCACCGGCCGGCCGTCCACGTACAGGAGCGGCTGGGTGCGGTGGAACTCCACGATCTCGGAGTCGGTCAGCTCGCTGCGGCCCACCGACAGCCGCAGCTGGTTCAAGGTGAGGTCCTCGCGCACCCGCACCGCGAACGACAGCGGGACCACCTCGAGGTAGAGGTTGCCCTCGTAGCCGTCGGCTATCTCGTCGAAGCGGTAGCTGCGATCGGTGATCACCCGGGTGAAGACGTCGATGCGCCCGGTGGAGCTCTTGGGGTTGGCCTTGGCCCGCATGCCGGCGGGCAGGCGGAGGCGCTCCTTCAGGGGGATGAGGTAGGGGCGGTTGGTCTCGAGGACCACGCCGTCGCCGCGCAGGTCCAGCCGGTCTATGGTCAGCTCCCGGAGGCGGTCCTCGACCTGGTTGGCACCGGGGAGGAAGCTGCAGCGCATCCGGTAGGCCACCTCGCCGAGGCGCAGGTCCAGGCTGGCCGGCTGCACGTTCTCCTGGGGGATCTTGAACCGCCCGGCGTCGATGACGCCCTCTTCGATGGCCCGGAGCAGATGGTGGTTGGGCAGGACCCCCTCCCGGCCGTTCCCGGTCAGCACCGGCACCGGCGCGCCGCGCGGGGCGGGGGAGAGGGGCGGTCCATGGGCCTACTGTAATGGTCCGCCGTCACGAGCCCGGTGTCCGCCCCGGCGCCGCCGCCGGGCCGACGGTGAGCGCTTCACACCGCTCGGCCGGCCAGCCGGCCCCGGGCCAGGCCACCCAGCCAGAGCGTCACGGCCAGCAGCCCGAAGGCCGCTCCGACCACCGAGCTGGCCGTCCAGCCCCCGGCCGAGTAGGCCGCCGACGCCGAGATCGAGCCGGTCACGCCGCCCACGAAGTACAGGGCCATGTAGGCGGAGGTGATCCGGCTGCGGGCCTCGGGGCGCAGCCGGTAGATGAGGCTCTGGTTGGTGATGTGCAGCCCCTGCACCGCGAAGTCCAACACGATGACCCCGGCGATCAGCGCCGGCAGGGAGCTAGATCGGA
>JAKAXN010000572.1 GCA_021816565.1 Actinomycetes bacterium | reverse complement strand
CTCCAGGCGGCCGGTGCCCTGGTCGGCGCCTCCGACCACGGCACCACCAAGGCCCTCTACGCCAAGGATCCCGACGGGCTGGAGTTCGAGGTGTGCTGGCTGGTCCCGGCCGACAGGTTGCCGGTGGAGATCGACCAGATGACCAAGCCGTTGGACCTGCAGGCGGAGAAGGCCCGCTACGGCGGTTCTACCCGGGGCGGAGTCGGCGTGTCGTTCCCGGCACGGGTTTGACCGCCCGCCAGATCCCGGCCGACGCCCCCCTCACCGGCACGGTGGTGGAGGTCCTGGTCGGCCCGGGCGACACGGTGCGCGCCGGCCGGCCGGTCGTGATCATCGAGTCGATGAAGATGGAGCACGAGGTGGCCGCCCCGGCGTCGGGCCGGGTGGCGACTCTGCATGTCGAGGCCGGCGCCGGCGTCTCCAGTGGCGAGCTGCTCCTTGTCATCGAGGAGGTGGAGATCGCCGACGAGGAGACCGTCGAGGTGGTGGCGGCCGACCCGGCAGCGGTGCGCTCCGACCTGGCCGAGGTGCTCGACCGCCACGCCCGCACCACCGACCTCGCCCGCCCCGACGCGGTGGCTCGCCGCCGCTCGTACGGGCACCGCACGGCCCGGGAGAACATCGCCGACCTGTGCGACGAGGGGTCGTTCGTGGAGTACGGTGCGCTGGCCCTGGCCGCCCAGAGGGACCGGCGCAGCCTGGACGACCTGATCGCCAACACACCCGCCGACGGCCTGATCGCCGGCCTGGGCCGGGTCAACGGCGACCGCTTCGGCCCCGAGCGGGCCCAGTGCGTGGTGCTGTCCTACGACTACACGGTCCTGGCCGGCACGCAGGGCTACTACGGGCACCACAAGAAGGACCGCCTGTTCGAGTTGGCCGCCCGCCTGAAGCGACCGCTGGTCCTCTTCGCCGAGGGAGGCGGAGGGCGGCCCGGGGACACCTCGGCTCCTTCGGTGTCGGGGCTCGAGGTGATGGCGTTCGCGCTGTTCGGCCGGCTGAGCGGGCTGGTGCCCCTGGTGGGGGTGGTGTCGGGGCGGTGCTTCGCCGGAAACGCGGCCCTGCTCGGGTGCTGCGACGTGATCATCGCCACCCGAGACACCAGTGTGGGCATGGCCGGGCCGGCCATGATCGAAGGTGGCGGCCTGGGCCGGGTCGCCCCCGACGAGGTGGGGCCGGTTGCGGTCCAGGCGGCCAACGGGGTCATCGACGTGGTCGTCGAAGACGAGGCGGAGGCGGTGGACGTGGCCCGCCGGTACCTGGGCTACTTCCAGGGCCGTAGCGCCGAGTGGGACTGCCCGGACCAGCGCCTCCTGCGCACCGCCGTGCCCGAGGACCGGGTCAAGGTCTACGACGTGCGCCGGGTCGTGGCCGGGCTGGCCGACACCGACTCTGTGCTGGAGCTCAGGTCGGGCTGGGCGCCGGGGATCATCACCGCCCTGGCCCGGCTGGAGGGCCGGCCGGTGGGCATCATCGCCAACAACCCCGGCCATCTGGGCGGGGCCATCGACTCCGACGGGGCCGACAAGGCGGCCCGGTTCCTGCAGCTGTGCGACGGGTTCGACATCCCGGTGGTGTTCCTCTGCGACACCCCCGGTTTCATGGTCGGGCCCGAGGCCGAGAAGTCGGCCCAGGTCCGGCACTTCTCCCGGCTGTTCGTGATCGGCGCCAGCATCACCATCCCCTACGTCACGGTGATCCTGCGCAAGGGCTACGGCCTCGGGGCCCAGGCCATGGCCGGTGGGAGCTTCCGGGCCCCGGCTCTCACCGTGGCCTGGCCGACGGGGGAGATAGGCGGGATGGGCCTCGAGGGAGCGGTGCGGCTGGGCTTCCGCAAGGAACTCGATGCCGAGCCCGACGAGCGATCGAGACAGGAGCTGGAGGAGAGGCTGATCGCCGCCGCATACCGCAACGGCAAGGCCCTCAACGCCGCCACCCACTTCGAGATCGACGACGTCATCGACCCGGCCCATACCCGGGCCCGCATCGTGGCGGTGCTAGACGCGGCAGCCGACCCGCCCCCCCGTGACGGCAAGAAGAGGCCCTGTATCGACACCTGGTGAACGCCGGGCCCGGCGGTACCCTTTCTCCCTATGGCCCCGGAGATCCGAAAGTCAGACGAAGAGTGGAAAGCCGAGCTGTCTCCCGAGCAGTACGAGGTGCTGCGCCGGGCCGGCACGGAGCGGCCCTGGTCGGGCAAGTACGTGCACAACCATGACGACGGTTCGTACCGCTGCGCCGGCTGCGGCGCCGTGCTTTTCGATGCGTCCACCAAGTTCGAGTCCGGCAGCGGCTGGCCCAGCTTCTACGAGCCGGCCGTGGCCGACGCCATCGAGCTGATCGAGGACCGCAGCCACGGCATGGTCCGCACCGAGGCCAGGTGTCGCCGCTGCGGCGGGCACCTGGGCCACGTGTTCGATGACGGGCCGCAGCCGACGGGTCTGCGGTACTGCATGAACTCGCTGGCCCTGGACTTCCAGCCGTCCGAGAGTTGACCGGGTGCGGTGCCGGGGCTGCCCCGGCACCGCACCTACGGCCCGGGTCAGTCCGCTTCGGCCAGGCGCCGGGCGGCCGCGTTCTGCTCCGCCCACAGTGACCGGCGCCGCTTCCAGAACGGCGTCTTCCACACCTTGAAACCACCCCTCCGGCCCGGCTTGGCGGCCCGCCGCGGTGGCGGGGAGGTCTTCCGGCCCAAGTCGTGAGCGGCCTGCGGGCAGAGCAGGTCGGCGTCCTCGAGCGCCTCCTCGTCGCCGGCCAGCAGGTGGAGCCTGGTACGGGCCGTGTGCCTCACCTGGCGCGAGGTCCGCTTGCGGTGCTCCGGAGCGTCCTCGACGATGTCGTCAGGCGGCCGAACGGTTGCGGGCCGGATGTCATCATCGGCTGGCGGTCGGATTGCTGGTTCGCTCGTACGCATCACGCTCACGAG
>JAKAXN010000086.1 GCA_021816565.1 Actinomycetes bacterium | reverse complement strand
CTGCAGGCCCGGCCGGGCGAGGTGGTGGCCCTCCTCGGGCGCAACGGGGCCGGCAAGACCAGCACCGTGGAGACCCTGGAGGGGTACCGCCGGGCGGCCGCCGGCCGGGTGCGGGTGCTGGGCCTGGACCCCGCCGTCCCCACCGACCACCGCCGGCTCAGCCGGCGCATGGGGGTCATGCTGCAGAAGGGCGGGGTGTACCCCGGCATGGGTCCCCTGGAGGCCGTCGAGTTGTTCGCCGCCTACTACAGCGACCCGGTCCCGCCCCGGGATCTGATCGAGCGGCTGGATCTGGGCCCGGTGAGCCGCACCCCGTGGCGGCGGCTGTCGGGAGGCGAGCAGCAGCGGCTGTCGCTGGCCCTGGCGCTGGTCGGCCGCCCGGAGGTGGTGTTCCTGGACGAGCCCACCGCCGGGGTCGATCCCCGGGGCCGGCTGGCCATCCGGGGGGAGACCTCGGCCCTGCGCGAGTCGGGCGCGTGCGTGCTGCTCACCACCCACGAGTTGGAGGAGGCCGAGCGGATGGCCGATCGGATCGTCATCATGGACGCCGGCCGGGTGGTGGCCGCGGGCACCTCGGCCGAGTTGACCGCCGCCGCCCCCGGCCACGAGGAGATCCGCTTCCGCTCGGCTCCCGGCCTCGACGTCGGGCCGCTGGCCGCCCGGGTGGGGGCCCCGGCCCGGGAGGAGCGCCCCGGCGAGTACGTGATCTCCACCGCCGGCACCCCCGGCGCGGTCGCTGCGGTCACCGGCTGGCTGGCCGAGCGGGATCAGGCCCTGAGCGACCTGCGCACCGGGTCCCGGCTCGAGGAGGTGTTCCTCCGCCTGACCGGGGACGACGACACCGGCGGTTCCGAGGAGCCGCTGCGGGGCGGGCGGGGGCGGCGGCGCCGGGAGGCCCGGAGATGAGGGCGCTGCGGGCCCAGACCGGCGCGGAACTGCGCCTGACCGCCCGCCGGGGGGACTCGGTGCTGCTCAACCTGGCCATCCCTGTCGGGCTGCTCGTCTTCTTCTCCCTGGTGGACGTGCTGCCAAAGCCGGATGGGGTGCGCCACCCGGTGCAGTTCCTCACCCCGGGCCTGCTGGCGCTGGCGGTCATGTCCACCTCCATGGTCAGCCTCGGCATAGCCACCGGCTTCGAGCGCCAGTACGGGGTACTCAAGCGGCTGGGCTCGACCCCCCTCGGCCGGGGCCGGTTGCTCGTCGCCAAGATCGCCGGCATCGCGGTGGTGGAGGTGGTCCAGGTCCTGGTGCTGGTCCTGATCGGCCTGGCCCTGGGATGGAACCCGGGTGGACCGGTGGCACTGGCCGTGCCGGCCGTCCTGCTGGCCACTGCGGCCTTCGCCGGCCTGGGTCTGTTGATGGCCGGGGCGCTGCGGGCCGAGGTCACCCTGGCTGCCGCCAACGGGCTGTACCTGCTGCTGCTGCTCCTCGGCGGGATGATCTTCCCTTTGTCCAAGCTCCCCGCCGGACTGCGCTTCGTGGCCGAGGCCCTGCCGGCCGGAGCCCTGTCGGACGCCCTCCACGGCTCCCTCACCGCTGGGGCCTCCGTACCGGGCCGGGCCTGGATCGTGCTGGCCGTGTGGGCCGTAGCCACCCCCGTGCTGGCCGCCCGCACCTTCCGCTGGGAGTAGCGACGGGAGGGGCGCCCGGGCGGGGTCGACCTAGTGGAAGATCAGCTGGTCGGCGGCCATGGCCACGAACAGCAGGGTGACGTAGGTGATCGACCAGTGGAACAGCTTCATGGCCTGGGCCTCCGAGGGGGCCCGCCACAACCGGTAGGCCAGCACGCAGAAGATCGCCCCCAGCACTGCGGCCGACCCCCAGTAGAGCGGCCCCATCCCGGCCGTCCAGGCGAACACCAGCGACACCGCTGCGACCAGCACGGTGTAGGCCAGGATCTGCGACGCGGTCTTCTTGAAAGACGCCACCACCGGCATCATCGGCACGTCCACCGACCGGTAGTCGTCCCGGTAGCGGATGGCCAGGGCCCAGAAATGGGGCGGGGTCCACAGGAACATGAGGGCGAACAGCACCAGCGGGGCCCAGCCGACGCTGTTGCGCACCGCGGCCCAGCCGACCAGCACCGGCACCGCGCCGGCGGCCCCGCCGATCACGATGTTCTGGCGGGAGGTGCGCTTCAGCCACAGGGTGTAGACGAACACGTAGAAGAACGTGGCGCTCACGGCCAGCACCGCCGAGAGGACGTTGACCGTGGCCCACAGCTCGGCGAAGGCGGCGACCTCCAGGCTGACGGCGAAGACCAGCGCCTGGGCCGGCGTCACCACCCCGGTGACCAGCGGCCGGTTCCGGGTCCGGCGCATCACCGAGTCGATGTCGCGGTCGACCACCATGTTGATGGCGTTGGCCCCGCCGGCGGCCAGGGTGCCACCCACGAGTGTCGCCAGCATCAGCGTCCACGCCGGCAGACCGCGGTGGGCCACCACCATGGTCGGGAGCGTGGTGACGAGAAGCAACTCGATGATGCGGGGCTTCGTCAGGGCCACGAAACCCTGCAACCGACGTGTCGCAGACACCTCGCTTCCTACCGACGTGACTGCAGACATCGGCCACCACCTTACGGCAGGCTGGACATTCCCAACAAAGCGACTCCCGGAGCCGCCCGCCCACCCGGGGGCGGGATGCCGAGCGGCGGGTCCGGCCCGTAGCATGGAGGCGATGGCCGCCCCGCCCGCCGCCGAGCCGCGCCGCCCCTCCCCCGCCACCCCGCCAGCCGTCCGGCGGCCCCGCTCCTGGTTGGCCGGCCGGTCCCTGACGGTCTCGCCCCGGGGGTTTCAGATAGTGGCGCTGGTCACAGTGTGGGTGCTGGCCCTCACCATCATCTCCGGAGCGGCGGTGCGCCTGACCGGCTCCGGCCTCGGCTGTGACACGTGGCCGTCGTGCACCCACACCAGCGTCGTGGCCCCGCTTCGGGTGCACGCCTGGATCGAGTTCGGCAACCGGCTGATCAACGCCGCCGTCACCATCGCCTCGATCGGGGTGCTGATAGTGGCCCTGCGCCGGCGGCCCCGGCGGCGGGACCTCACATGGCTCTCGGCCGGGATGCTGATCGGCCTGCTGGTCGAGGTGGTCATGGGCGGCCTGGTGGTGCTGTCCGGGCTCAACCCGGTGCTGGTCAGCCTGCACTTCCTCCTGGGCCTGATGTTCCTGGCGGTGGCGGTGGTGCTCCACCACCGGGCCGGACGGCCCGACGGACCCCCCGTCCGACGGGCCGTGGTCGGCCCGTGGCAGTTACGCCTGGCCCGTCTGATGCTGGTGGCGCTCACCGTGGTCGTCAGCCTGGGCACGGTCGTGACCTCCACCGGCCCCCACGGCGGCTCGCCCACCGCACCGCGGTTCCACTACTCGCTGCACTCGGTGGCGCAGCTGCACGGCAGCTCGGTGGAGGTCTTCCTACTCATAACCCTGGCCATGCTCTGGTCGCTGGCCCACACCGGGGCGCCCCGTCCGGTTATCCGCCGGGCCCAGGTCATGCTGGTGGTCCTGGCCGCTCAGGCCGCGGTGGGCTACGGCCAGTACCTCAGCGGCGACCCGGTCGCGGTGGTTGCCCTGCACGTGGCCGGCGCCAGCCTGGCAGTGGTGGCCACGCTGCGGTTCTACATGGGCCTCTGGAGCTACCGGACCGGGACGGAGCCGACGCCGGCCGCCGGGCCGGGCCGCCTCCGCAGCGCCGTCCCCTGGGTCGAGCAGGAGGCCGCCCCGGCCGGCGCGAGGGGAGCCGGACGGTGAGCGCCCTCCCCTTCGTCTCGGCGGCTCCAGCCGGCCCATCGGCCTCCACCGCCCCGGCGGAGGTGGCGAGGCCCGAGACGGTCGAGCGCTCCGATCTCGACCGGCCGTGGAAGGTGATCGTCTGGAACGACCCGGTCAACCTCATGTCCTACGTCGCGTTCGTGTTCCAGAAGCTGTTCGGCTACAGCAAGGAGAAGGCCCACCAGTTGATGATGGACGTCCACCTGAAAGGCCAGGCTGTGGTCTCCCACGGGCCCCGGGAGAAGGCCGAGCTCGACGTGTTCCGCCTGCACGAGCACGGCCTGTGGGCGACCATGGAGCACGACAGCTGAGCCCGCTGTTCCGCCGCCGGATGATCCGTTGGGATCCCCGGGCCGGCGTCTACCGGGTGGAGTTGGAGTCCGGGTTCCGTCAGGTCCTGCGCGAGCTGATGGAGCAGTTCGTGGACCTGCTGGCCGAGCCCGACGCCCCGGTGATGCACCGGCTGTTCCCGCCGGCCTACAGCGACCCGGCGCACGTCGAGATGCAGGACGAGTACCGCCGGCTCATGCAGGAGGACCTGGTCGAACGCCGCCGGGCCGAGTGCCGGGAGGTCATGGCCAGCGCCGACGCCAAGGAGCTCACCGAGGAGCAGCTCCTGGCCTGGTCGCGGGCCATCAACGGGGTCCGGCTGGCCCTCGGCACCTACCTCGACGTCAGCGAGGACGACCCGGCCCGGGTCCCGGTCAGCCCGGAGGAGCAGGCGTACCAGTGGCTCAGTCTCCTACTGGAGGAAACAATAGAGGCGCTGTCCGGCCAAACTTGAGGGCATGAACCCGAGCGAAGCCCTGGAATTCCTGCGGGCCAACCACCGGTCGGTGCTGATCGTCGGGCGCCGCGACGGACGGGTGGCGCCCTCCCCCGTCGTCCACGGCGTGGACGGGCAGGGCCGGGTGGCCATCTCCAGCCGGGAGACCGCGTACAAGGTCCGCAACCTCCGGCGGGATCCCCGGGCCACGCTGTGCGCCTTCACCGACGACTTCTTCGGCCCGTGGGTCACCGTCTCGGGCCGGGCCGAGATCATCTCGCTCCCCGACGCCATGCAGCCGCTGATCGACCTGTACCGGCAGGTGGCCGGCGAGCACCCGGACTGGGACGACTACCGGGCGGCCATGGAGCGCGAGCAGCGGGTGATCATCGCCATCCACCCGGACTCCGCCGGCCCGGACGTCAGGGGGTGAGGGTGACCGCCGATGGTCGCAACCCGTCCGGGGCCGGGCGGATGACGGTGCGGGTGGCCGAGGGGGTGGAACTGTCGGTCCTGCCGGCCGGGCTGGACGGTCCGCTCACCCCGGTGCTGCTGGTCCACGGCCTGGCTTCCAACGCCCGGCTGTGGGATGGCGTGGCGCAGAACCTGGCTGCGGCCGGCCATCCGGTGGCGGCCGTCGACCAGCGGGGCCACGGGCTGTCGTCCAAGCCGGAGCACGGCTACGACTTCGCCACGCTCACATCCGACCTGGGATTCCTGGTGGAACAGCTCGGCTGGGGCGGCCGGCCCCCGATGGTCGCCGGCCAGAGCTGGGGCGGCAACGTGGTCCTGGACCTGGCCGCCAACCGGCCCGGGTTGGCCAGCGGTATCACCCTGGTCGACGGGGGGACCATCGAGCTGGCATCCCGTTTCGCCGACTGGCCCACCGCCGAGGCGGCACTGGCACCGCCACCTCTGATCGGCACCGCCTACGACGCCTTCGAGCGCATGGTGCGGGCGCACCACCCGGATTGGCCCGAGTCCGGCGTGGCCGGGGCTCTGGCCAACATGGAGGTCATGCCCGACGGCACCATCCGGCCGTGGCTGTCGAGGGAGAACCACATGCGGATACTGCGCCACCTGTGGGAGCACCAACCCCGCCATCTGTACCCGAAGGTGGAGATCCCGGTGCTGGTGCTGATGGCCGACGACCGGGCCAACCCCAGGTGGATGGCCGGCAAGCGGGAGGAGGTGGCGGCCGCCGAGGCCGGGCTGGCCCGGGCGGACGTCCACTGGATAGAGGGGGACCACGACCTGCACGCCCAGTTCCCCGAGAGGGTGGCCGGGCTCATACACGACGCGACAGAAGGGACCTCGACGCCGGCATGACCCGTCTACTGACCATCCTGGGCTCGGGCGAGACCGCCCCCACCATGATCAAGCCGCACCGCCAGATCTTCGGGAGGCTGGGGTCGGCGCCCGGCCCAGCCGTCATCCTCGACACGCCCTACGGATTCCAGGCCAACGCCGACGACATCTCGGCCCGGGCTGTCGACTATTTCGGGGCCAGCGTCGGTCAGCGGGTGGAGGTGGCCGAGCTGCGGGACCGCCGGGGCGACCCGGTAAGACGCCAGGAGGCGCTGGCCAGGGTGGCGGCGGCCCGCTGGGTGTTCGCCGGCCCGGGCAGCCCGTCCTACGCCCTGCGCCAGTGGCGGGACGGGGAGGTCCCGGACCTGCTGGCCGACAAGCTGCTCCACGGCGGATGCGTGCTGTTCTCGAGCGCGGCAGCGTTGACCCTGGGGCGCTACACCGTCCCGGTGTACGAGATATACAAGGTCGGCGCCGAGCCGGAATGGCTGCAGGGGCTCAACCTGGTGAGCTTCCTCGGCCCGGAGGTGGCGGTCATCCCCCACTACGACAACGCCGAGGGCGGCAACCACGACACCCGGTTCTGCTACCTGGGCGAGGGCCGGCTGGAGCTGCTCGAGTCGCAGATGGGACCCGACGGCTGGGTGCTGGGCATCGACGAGCACACCGGGGCGGTGTTCGATCTCGACGCCGGGACGGTGTCGGTGGTCGGCAACGGCGTGGTGACGGTGCGCAGGGCCGGTTCGTCGGCGGTGGTGAAGAGCGGCGAGACCCTGCCCATCCAGTCCCTGGTGGACCTGGCCTTCGCGGACGCAGGCATCGCCGCTTCGCCCACCGTTGCGTCCTCCGCCGACCCGGCCGTCGCAGAGGCCGGGTCCGACCCCGGGCCGGCGGCGCCGACCGCCTTCCATGCGGACATCCGTCGCCTCGAGACCGAGTTCGACGCGGCCATCTCGGCCCGGGACGTGGACGGGGCGGTGCGGGCGCTGCTGGAACTCGACGACACGGTGGTGGCATGGTCGGGCGACACCACCCAGACCGACGCCCCCGACCGGGCCCGGGCGGCCATGCGCCGCATGATCGCCCGTCTGGGGGAGCTGGCCCAGACCGGGGCCCGGGATCCGGGGGAGGTGGTAGGCGGGTTCGTCGAGGCGCTGCTCACCGAGCGGGCCGAGGCCCGGGCCGGGAAGCGCTACGCCGACGCCGACCGGGTGCGCGACGCCCTCATCGCCAACGGCATCGAGGTCCGCGACACCCCCGACGGCACCGTCTGGCGGATCGCCGGCCAGCCGGGCGACCAGCCGACGGGGTAGGCTTCACCGTCCCGCCCCCATCGTCTAGCGGCCTAGGACACCGCCCTTTCAAGGCGGCAGCACGGGTTCGAATCCCGTTGGGGGTGCTCACGAAGGTGCTGGTCAGCGCCCTGATACCGGTCAGCGCTGCTGCCAGTAACGGGTGCCGTGACCTGAACATGACCTAGCTGGCAGGGTCTTTCCGGGCCGTAGAACACGGACCGGGATGTCGCCCATACCACGGCGAAGACCTCCTCAGCGCGTAAACCGGCCCGCTTGCGTTTATGCTGCGCGCCGTTCCCGCCGCGGATAGGGCCGGAGGACTCCACCGAAAGGCAGGTCCAGGGGTCAGGCCCGCTGGAGCTTCTGGGTGCAGGCGGTCACGGCCACTTCGACGTTCGGATAGAGGTTCGTGGGGCCGATTCGATCGGTGAGGCCGGTCTTGTCCAAAGCCTCGAGCAGTGGCGCCTTTCCCCGAGCGACAGCCAGGTCGATGCCCATGGCCGCGAGTTGGTCGATTAGCTGCTCGAACATCTCGGTGCCGGTCGAGTCCACCGTGGGCACGCCTTCGGCGTCGAAGATGAGCCATTGCGTCTGGGTGGTGGCTCCGTCGAGTGCTTCGAGGATCCTCCCTCGCACGTATTGTGCGTTGGCGAAGAAGAGTCGATCGTCGAGTCGGTAGACCATGACTGCCGGGGTGAGCACGGCCGAGCGGTGGGTCGAGGCGTCGGCGTAGCGGCCGAGGCGTGGTACCCAGCCGAGCACGGCGTCATGGGGTCGAGCCGAGCGGGAGGTGGTGTGGATGATGGAAAGCGCCACCGCCACGGCAAGCCCCCAGAGCACTCCGGCCACGACGACGCCGACCATGGTCACCGCAGCGATGGCGACCTCCGCGACACCGGCCGCCCGTAGTGCGCGCCAGGCGTCCAAGTCGACGAGCCCTATGGCTGCCATGACTATGACCGCGCCGAGTACTGCCTTGGGGAGTCGCTCGACGGGAGCGGTGAGGAAGAGAAGCACAACGGCGATGGCGAGCGCGGAGACGACGCCGACGATCTGGGTCTTGCCTCCGGTTTGGTCGCTTACCGCGGTGCGGGAGCCGCTGGCACCGACCGGGAACGATTGGGTGACGCCGGCGGCGGCGTTGGCGGCGCCGAGAGCCAGCATCTCCTGGTTGGCGCGGACGCTCTGGCGGTGCCGCCCGGCGAAGGATCGTGCCGTTAGCACCCCGTCGGCGTATCCGACCGCGAACAGGGCAAAAGCGGCCGGGACGAGAGCGGCGAGGTCATCCAGGCTCACCGACGGAAAGGCCAGTTGGGGCAGCCCGGAAGCTATGTCGCCGACTGTGGCGACGCCGTGGTCAGCCAGCGATAGCGCGCCGGAGGCGATGATCGCTGCGACCACCACGATCAGCGAACCGGGCAGCTTGGGCAGGAATCGCCGGAGCGCCACGAGCACCGCGATGGCGGTGACGCTTACGGCCAGGGTAACGACGCTGGTCTGGCTGATCTCTTTGAGGACTTCGGTGATTTGTGGGATCGGGTCGGTGGCGCTGATCGACAGGCCCAGCAGCTTGCCGAGCTGGCCGATGGTGAGCACGATGACGACGCCGTGGATGTAGCCGACCAGCACGGCGCGGGAGAAGTAGTCGGCAATCCACCCAAGCCGGGCCGCGAATGCGATCAGGTACACGGCCCCGGTCAGGAGAGCCAGCATGGCCGCCAGGGCTGCGTAGCGAGCTGGGTCACCGCCGGCCAAGGGTGCGACGACCGATGCCACCAGCAGCGCCAGGGAGGCCTCAGGGCCGACCACGAGTTGCCGCGACGAGCCGAGCAGGGCGTAAGCGATGGCGGGTAGCAGCAAGCCGTACAGCCCTGCCACCGGTGGCAGTCCGGCGACCTCGGCGTAGGCCATGCCTGACGGGATCGCCAGTGCAGCCACGGTAAGGCCGGCCAGGGCATCGGGACGGAGGAACCGGCGGGGGTAATGGTGCAGATTCGCAGTAAACGGCATGAGACGCTGGAGAAACGGCGGCCGTTTCTTGCGGGCGATCGCCGGACGGTCGACGTTGAACGGTGTCGCCTGGCCGGGGATCGGCTGGTTCGGACGGCCTCGCGGGGGAACTCGATCAGCCATGATGTTCACGGCTGGGGGTTCGTCCGCCGTTCAGGGGTGGATCGCGCATGGATACCGTCCTGTGTGGGACTGATCACATCTAACTGAGAGACGGGGCGTAGGCAATAGGGCTCTTCGCCAACTCTTCTGTTGAGCCGAAAGCCCCTGTGGCGGGACCTTCGGATTCGGTTGGATGCTCTAATCGGCGACTAAACGGAGTCGGGCCATGAGCGGTGAGATCAACGAGCTGACGGAGCTCGCCTATGACGGCAGCGACGAGCAGGTGGGCACGCCTGGACGTGCTACCCGCTCGACTACGCCGGCCGCAGCGCGGTGTTCTCCGGCGATACCCGACCGTGTCACTACTTGGTCGACGCGTGCGATGGTGCCGATCTGCTCATCCACGTGCTCAACGTCACCAAGGACGCGGTCGTGACCCGCCGAGCGAGCATCGACCCCTTCGCGTGGCCTGTCGGGGGCCTTTCCCACCAGACCGGGCCCCCGATGACCGCCCCACACGATCCGCCAGCGTGGTGGGCCGACGCGCTCTTGACCGACTGAGTGCGCCATGTCCCTGCGGCGAGCAGCCGGGAGCCACTCCCATGGTGATGGTCCGGAGGAGCGCCGCCCTCCTGCTCGGCGTGACCCAGGAGGGATCCACCGCCGTGCGTACCTGACATTCCTCCTACGCGGCGCCGTAGCGCTCGCACTCGGTGTGACGCTGCTGGCGACGGGGGCGAACCTGTCCCGGCTGACCACGTTCGTCGCGGTCTACTGGATTCTGGCCGCTCTGGTGACGCTGCGGTGGGTCTGCGCTCGACAGGCGTTGGTGCACCGGCCAGTGGCTTTGGCGGCCGGCGTAGCCGGGATTGTCGTCGGCGTGGCCGTCGCGTTCCGGGCATTGTTCGAGGCTCTGCTCAGCGAATCGGCGTTCCTCGACTTCCTCGGCGCGACAGCGATGGCCACCGGGGTCCTGAGGCTGTCGGGGCTGATCCATGACGACCAGTTGGCCCGTGACGGTCCCCGTCGCCGGTACCGGTTCGTGGTCGGCACTCTGGAGGTCTTGCTGGGCGTCGCTCTCGTCACCGCCGAAGGGGGGCCTGCTCGCGGCACCCGCATCATCCTGGGCCTGTGGGGCTTGGCCATGGGGACGTTCCTGGTACTCGACGGGATGATGGTGCGTCGCATGGCATCCGATGCAGGGAGGGCGAAGTGAACGAGTGGACACGGACGGGACGGCTCCACCACTACGTGGAGACAGCCATGTGGCCAATACCGGCGGCGTACCTCCTGGCCGCATGTGTCCTGGGAATCGGCGTCCCTCGGCTCGACCGGGCTTTGGGGAACTCCGTGCCGGCCGAGTTCGGAACCGGGGCCGCTCAGGCGCTGCTCAGTTCCTTCGCCACCGGTCTCATCACGGTGATGGGCTTCATCATCTCGGTCGTAATAGCCGGACTGACCTTCAGCGGCACTGCTGTCACACCGCGAGTGGTGCGGGAGATGCAACGCAACACCACCATCCGCCACGTCTTCGGCTTGTTGCTTCTCAGCGTCGTCTACGCCTTCCTCGTACTCAATCGTGTAGCTCCTCCCGGGGAGCCCGACTATGTCCCCGACCTGGCGGTCTGGCTGGTGGTGCCGCTGATAATGCTCGACGTCGTCGGGCTCCTGTTACTGGTGCGCCAGATGGGTCACTCCCTCAGGCTGGTCGAGATAATCGACAACGTCTATCACCGCGCCGAGCAGGTGATCGCCACCATGTACCGCGACCCGCTCGACGTCGAAGGTGACGTCGCCGGGGTCACCGACGGTGTCGAGGCGCATAGCTGCACGCACGTGAACCAGGAGCGCTCGGGCGTCGTCGCCGCAATAGACGTGCGAGAACTCGTCGCTGAGGCGAAGCGGTCGGACACGACCTTCGAGCTGGCGTGTGCCATCGGCAGCTACGTGCCGGCGGGCGGCCCGCTCATGCGTATCGCCGACCGGCGCGCCCATATCAACGCGGACCGCATCCAGCGCGCCGTCGTGATCGCGGATGAGAGAACGATCGACCAGGACCCCATGTACTCGCTGCGGCTCCTCGTCGACATCGCCACCCGGGCCCTCTCCCCGGCGGTCAACGATCCGACCACTGCCGTTCAGGTCCTGGACCGGATCGAGGCTGTTCTGGGCTGCCTCGCCGGTCGACGGTTGGACCGCGGCGCCATCCGCGATGAGGACGGCGACGTGCGCCTAATCGTCCCTCTAGCGAGCTGGGACGACTTCCTCTCCGTCGGACTGACCGAGATCCGCCAGTACGGCGCCACCTCGACCCAGGTCATGCGCCGGATGCGCGCCCTCCTGGACGCTCTCCTCCTCGATACCCGCGACTGTCGCCATGCCGCCATCGAGCACCAACTGGTCCTCCTGGACAAGACCATCGAGAGCGTCTACCAGCTACCCGTCGACAGTCAGCTCGCCCGCATCCCGGACCGACACGGACTGGGCGAGCCCGCCGCGGCACGACACCCTGGCCCCGCCCTGCCTCGTCCGCAGTGCCAGACCGCGATCTTCGGGCCGCCCCTGAGCGAGGATCGATGAGCAAATCGCAGACGAGCCGGATGTCCCGACTGCTGCCGATCACCGGGTGGCTCGCCAGCTACAAGCCCGCGTGGATCGGCCCAGACCTGCTCGCCGGTCTCACCGTGTGGGCCCTCGTGGTCCCCGAGTCGATGGCCTACGCCGCAATAGCGGGCGTCCCGGTGCAGTACGGGCTCTACAGCCTCCCGCTGGCGATCACCGGCTATGCCCTCTTCGGCACGTCGAGGAGGCTGTTCGTAGGCCCCAGCTCGACAGTCGCAGTGCTGTCGGCCGCCACCATCGCCCCCCTCGCCGCAACCGGCTCAGACCACTACATCGCACTGACCGCCGCCCTAGCGCTACTGGTCGGGGCGCTCTACGTGGTGCTCGGACTGTTGCGCATGGGCTTCATCGCCCGGTTCTTCGCCAAGCCAGTACTGGAGGGCTTCATCCTCGGACTCGGCATCTACATGGTCGTCGGCCAGCTGTACAAGGTCGTCGGCGCCCCCAAACCCGACGGGACGACACTCCAGGTTCTCTGGCATGACCTCACATCCATCGCGGACTGGAGCTGGACCACCGTGGCCGTCGGTGCCGCCAGTCTCGTCCTGCTGTTCGGCCTGAGCAGGTTCGTCCCCAAGATTCCCGCCGCGTTGGCCGTCGTGGTGCTCGGCATCGCCGCCACGTCACTCCTAAATCTCGAGCACCACGGGGTCGAAGTCGTCGGCAGCGTCCCCACCGGATACACGTTCGTGCCGTGGAGCGGCATCACCGCTCACCAGGTGTGGGCCATGGTCCCTGGCGCGTTGGGAATCATCGTGGTCGGCTACGCCGAGTCTCTCGCCGTAGCCAAGGCCTACGCCGCCAAGGACAACGTCACCATCAACCCGAACATGGAGTTGATCGGATACGGCGCCGCCAGCGTCGGTGCCGGCGTGCTCCAGGGCTTCACCACCACCGGCAGCCTCTCCAAGTCCGCCGCCGCCGAGGAGGCGGGCAGCCGATCGCCACTGACCTTCTTGGCCGTCGGAGTCCTAGCCATCCTGACCACTCTGTTCATCGCCGGCGTATTCGAGAAACTGCCCGAGGCGGTGCTCGGCGCCGTCGTAATCCACGCTGTCTGGGGCATGATCGACGTCAAGAAGCTCACCCGGCTGTGAAGGGCCAGTCTTCCCGATTTCTGGTTGGCGCTCGCCGCGCTGGTCGGGGTCATCGCGGTAGGGATCCTGGTCGGCGTCGTCATCGGCATCGTCTTGAGCTTGGTGCTGCTCATCCACCGTTTCGATCATCCGCACGTGGCCATCCTCGGACTCGATCCCAGCGGCCACCGCTTCGAGGACCTGGACCGCCACCCCGACGCCAAGGCGGTCCCCAACGTGCTGATATACCGCCTGGAGGCACCGCTCATCTTCGCCAATGCGGACGTCGTCACAGACGACCTGTGGTCGAAGATCGACACGGCAGAACCACGAGCCATCGTCCTGGACCTCGAAGCCGTCTACGAGATCGACACCGAAGGAGCAGACACACTCGTCCGCTTGCACGACCAACTCGACGACCGCGGCGTCTCCGTGGCCCTGGCCCGAACCCACGGCAGCGTCCTCGACTACCTCGACCGCGACGGCCGCCTGCAAGTCTTCGACCAAGTCGTCTTCGGATCCGTCAGCGACGCGGTCGACTCCCTCAGTCAAGGAAAACGAACCCTGACCCCGGCGCCTGAAGAGAATGGGAGCGGAACAGAAGGTCAACCTCCCAAGAGACATCGTCACTCCGACCGCCCCAATAGACAAGCCCCCTTCGGCACGGACAAAGCCGGAGCCTGAGGTCGCTCAATCCCGGCCGCCGAAAGCCCATCCGTACCAACGGAAGGCTCTGGCTTACTCAGAGTCCCTCCGGATGGCTCCTCCGCCACCACCGCGGCTCACCCAAACGCTCCGGCCCGGACGGCCGGGGTCTATAACAACAACGGTGTAACTACCTCTGGCAGGCTGGGCTGATGGCCCGGCGGAAAGGACTGGTAGTGACCGATGTGATTGACGCTACGGCTTTGGAGGCCGTGGCTGGTGGACCGGAGCAG
>JAKAXN010000085.1 GCA_021816565.1 Actinomycetes bacterium | reverse complement strand
CCAGTGGTCGCGGGTGACCCCGAACGATTTCGTGGCCACCGCCGCGACCGAGCTCGACGGCACCAGCGCCACCGCCACCTACGGCGCCCCCTACAGCTACACCTCGGGGGCCAGCCAGAAGATCGGCCCCCTGCCGCTGGCCGACTGGGGTGGGGTCCGGATACCGGTGAACACCACGAACGATTTCGTCGTCAACCCCCTGCGCACCCTGATCGGTGACCCGGTCCTCACGGCGGCGCTGAACGTCTGGACCGCCGCCCCTGCGTCGGTCCGCCAGGGATGGGCGTCCTCGTACGACCAGGCCCTGAGTGCCGCTCCGGACAACAACCCGGCCCGGGTCAAGCCCGGCAACTACGGCCCGGTGCCCGTGATGCTCAACCGACTGCTGGGGATGGCCAGGTCAGGGGCGCTCGACGGGGCCCTCACCAGCTCCAGCGGTTTCTACACCCTCAACTACACCCAGCCGCTGCTGTTCCTCAACGACGGCAGCTACCTGGGCGACCTGGCCACCGCCCAACACCTGGCCGGCGACCAGTGGGGGATGATGAACGAGACGGGCAACTTCCCGGGCCAGGCCTGGCTGTGGCTCTACACCTTCTGGTACCAGATCTCGCCTTTCAACACCTCGGGTAACGCCGACGCCCTGATCTGGGGGATCATGGCCATCCTGACGCTGGGCTTCATCCTGGTGCCGTTCATACCCGGTGTGCGGTCCATCCCCCGGTGGGTTCCCCTGCACCGCCTGATCTGGAGGGACTGGTACTCCAAGCACCCCACCGGAGGGCCGTCCGGAGGCAGCGTCCACGCCGGTCCCCGATCCCCGGTGGATACGTCGGTCTAGCCTCGCCGGGTGCTCGCCGACGCGCCCACGATCGTCCGACTGTCGCTCCACGTGCTGGCCGCCACCATCTGGGTTGGCGGCCAGTTCACGTTGGCCGGCCTGGTCCCGGTGCTGCGCCGCTCCGGCGCCGACGTCGCCCCCGCGGCCGGCCGGCAGTTCGCCAGGCTCGCCTGGCCGGCCTACGCCGTGCTGCTGGCGACGGGTATCTGGAACATCGCCGTCACCCACCCGGCCCGCCAGGACAGCGCCTGGCAGGCGGTGCTCGGGGCCAAGATCGGGGTCTTCCTGCTCTCTGGGCTGTCGGCCTGGATGCACCAGCGCTCGACCCGGCCCCGGGACCTGGCCGTATGGGGGGCGCTCACCGGCGTCACCGCCCCGCTCGCCCTGGTCCTGGGGGTGGCACTGGCCGGCTGAGCACTTGGTGGTTTCGGACCCTGTCCGGAGGGGGTACCTTCCGGGGGTCGGACGAACGGAGGCTTCGATGACCGCAGTCGCGTCCGAGGGCGCATCGACCGATTCGACCGCGTCGGTTCCCGACGCCGCAGACCTGTCGTCTCGGTACCGCCGGGTCCGGGACTTCACCGAGGGGCTGGCCGGTCCGCTCTCCGCCGAGGACCAGACCGTCCAGTCCATGCCGGATGTCAGCCCCACCAAGTGGCACCGGGCCCACACCAGCTGGTTCTTCGAGACCTTCCTCCTGGTCCCGCACCTACCCGGCTACCGGGTGTTCCACCCGGAGTTCGCGTACCTCTTCAACTCCTACTACGAGGCCGCCGGGCCGCGCTACGCCCGGGCCCGGCGGGGCTGCGTCTCGAGGCCCGGGTGCTCGGAGATCGCGCAGTACCGCCGGCACGTGGACGCCGGCATGGCCGAGCTCCTGGGCGCCGCGGCCGATCCGGTGGTGCTGGCCCTGACCGAGCTCGGGGTCAACCATGAGCAGCAGCACCAGGAGCTGCTGCTCATGGACATCAAGCACGTGCTGTCGCTGAGCCCGCTGGACCCGGTGTACGCCCCGCCCGCGGCCCGCCCCGGCGGCCCGCCGGCGGGCCCGGCCGGGTGGGTCGGCCACGACGGCGGGGTGGTGCGGGTGGGCCACGACGGCTCGGGCTTCGCCTTCGACAACGAGGGACCGGCCCACGACGTCGTGGTCCAGCCGTTCCTCCTGGCCGACCGGCTGGTGACCTGCGGGGAGTGGATGGACTTCATGGCCGACGGCGGGTACAGCCGCGCCGGGCTGTGGCTGTCCGACGGCTGGGCCGCGGTGCAGGCGGGGGGCTGGGACGCGCCCATGTACTGGGAGCGGCAGGATGGCACCTGGACCGTCTTCACCCTGGGCGGCCGCCGGCCGGTCGACCCGGACGAACCGGTGTGCCACGTCAGCTACTTCGAAGCGGACGCCTTCGCGTCCTGGGCCGGGACCCGCCTCCCCACCGAGTTCGAGTGGGAGGCGGTGGCGGCCGGCTGGCCCGTGCAGGGACAGCTCACGGATCCGGCCGGGGTGCACCCGGCCCCCGCCAGCGGGGCGTCGATGTTCGGGCAGGCGTGGGCCTGGACGTCGTCGGCTTACCTGCCCTACCCCCGCTTCCGGCCGGCGCCCGGTGCCGTCGGGGAGTACAACGGGAAGTTCATGGTCGGCCAGCAGGTGCTGCGCGGTGGCAGCTGCGCCACCCCGGACGGCCATGTCCGACCTACCTACCGCAACTTCTTCCCCCCCGGCGCCCGGTGGCCGTTCACCGGTGTCCGCCTGGCCCGCGACAGCTGAAACCGGGACAGCCCGCCCGGTGACCCCCCTAGGAGGCATGTGACCCAGACGCTGACAGTCGAAGTGCTCGTCCGCCCCGAGGACCGCCGAGCGGCCATGGAGGACGACGTCAGAGCGGGGTTGTCCGCCTCGCGGAAGTCGATACCCCCGGTCTGGTTCTACGACGAGACAGGCAGCCGCCTGTTCGATCAGATCACCAGGCTCCCCGAGTACTACCTGACCAGGGCCGAGCGGGCCATCCTGGCCGAGCGGGCGGCCGAGATCGCCGAGCGCTCGGGCGCCGACACCGTCGTGGAGATCGGGTCGGGGACCTCGGAGAAGACCCGGCTGCTCCTCGACGCCATGGCCGCCTCCGGGCGGCTGCGGACCATAGTCCTGCTCGACATAAGCGAGGAGGTGCTGCGCGAAGCGGCCCGGGAGCTCGGCCGCCGCTACGAGGTGGATGTCCGGGCTGTCGTCGGGGACCTCAGGCGGGACCTGGACCGTCTGGGGGGCGCCGGCCGCCAGCTGTGGGCGTTTCTCGGCAGCACCATCGGCAATTTCACCCCCGGGGAACGCCGGGACCTGCTGGCACAGTTCCGCCGGGCCATGGGGCCGCAGGACAGTCTGCTGCTCGGCACCGACCTCGAGAAGGACACCGACCGGCTCCTGGCCGCCTACGACGACCCCGCGGGCGTGACCGCCCGGTTCGACCTCAACGTGCTCAGCGTGCTCAACCGGGAGCTGGCCGCCGATTTCCAGCCGCAGCGCTTCACCCACCGGGCGGTGTGGAACCCCGAGTGCCGCTGGATCGAGATGCGGCTGCGCTCGGACGACGCCCAGACGGTGCGCATCGGGGAGCTCGCGATGGAGATCACCCTCGAGGCGGGGGAGGAGATCCTCACCGAGATCTCCTCCAAGTTCGACCGCCGGGCGCTGCCGGTCGAGCTGGAAGCGGCCGGCCTCGAACTGCGCTCGGCATGGACCGACCCGTCCGGTGATTTCCAGCTCTCCCTCGCCGGCCCCGGCCGGGGGTAGCGCGCCGACCGATTGGTATAGCCTGCCCCGATTGTGGCCCGAGCAAGCAACAGTCGCCGAGCCGTCATCTGCGGCCTGGGGCTGACCGAGATGGGGGCGGTCTACGGCCGCTCCTCGGCCAGCTTCGCCGCCGAGGCGATCCGCCTGGCCGCCGCTGATGCCGGCCTGGCGCTCACCGAGATCGACGGACTCCTCACCTCGAGCGGTACCAGCGGCGGGGTCGGGTTGGGCCTCCAGCGCGACCTGGGCCTGGTCGACCTGAAGCTCCTCTCGGAGATGCAGGCGTTCGGGTCGACCGCCGGCGCCATGGTGCAGTTCGCGTCGATGGCCGTCGAGTCGGGTATGGCCGAGGCGGTGGCCTGCGTGTTCGCCGACGCCCCGCTCCGCCCCGGGCGCTCGGCCGGCGACGTGTACAGCGGCGGGCGGCGGCCCGGCCAGTCCTCCTCGGCCCTGCCCCCGCCGTCCGGCTGGGGCGGACTCCTCATGGCCACCGGGGTGACCGGTGCCAACACCATGTACGCCCTGGCCGCCCGTCGGCACATGCTGCGCTACGGCACCACCACCGAGGACTTCGCGGCCATCGCGGTGGCCCAGCGGGCGTGGGCCGTGCACAACCCCAGGGCGCAGATGCGCGACCCGATCACCATCGAGGACCACCACGCCTCCCGCTGGATCGCCGACCCGTTCCGCAAGCTGGACTGCTGCCTGGTCTCCAACGGTGGCGTGGCGGTGATCGTGACCACCGAGGAGCGGGCCGCCTCGCTGGCCAAGCCGCCGGTCCACGTGCTCGGCTGGGCCCAGAGCCACCCGGGCCGGCTCTTCGACCGGGACCCCAACTTCGGCCTGGTGACCGGAGCGGCCCGGTCGGGGCCCGAGGCTCTCGCCATGGCCGGGCTGAAGCTGTCCGACGTGCAGGTCGCCGAGCTCTACGACTGCTACACCTTCACCGTGCTGGTCTCGCTCGAGGACTACGGCTTCTGCGAGAAGGGCGAGGGCGGCGCCTTCGTCTCGAGCGGGGCCATCGGCCCGCAGGGCAGTCTCAAGCTCAACACCGGGGGTGGCCAGCTGTCGTCCTACTACATGTGGGGTATGACCCCCCTGTCCGAAGCCATCATCCAGGTGCGCGGTGAAGGCGGTGACCGCCAGGTTCACCCCCACGACGTGGCCCTGGTCAGCGGGAACGGCGGCATCCTCGACCACCACGCCACCCTCCTGCTCGGATCGGAGCGGTCGTGACGGTCGGACCGGTGGCCCGCAACCGCCACAGCGAGACCTTCTTCGACGGGACCGCCCGGGGCCAGTTCCTGCTCCGCCGCTGCCGGCCGGCCGGCCACTGGTGCCGGCCCCAGGCCGAGGTGTGCGGCGAGTGCGGCTCCACGGAGCTCGACGAGTCCCCCGCCAGCGGGGCGGCCCGGCTGGTCAGCTGGGTGGTGGTGCCGGACCGGCCCCGCGACGACCGCCCGGCCGGCGATCCCAACATCCCCGCCATCGTGGAGTTCGCCGAGGGCCCCTGGTGGTGGTCCAAGCTGGTCGGCGCCGACCCGTCCACCCTCTATGAGGGCCAGCCGCTGCGGCTGATATTCGAGAGCGCCGAGGGAGGCGAGGCGGTGCCGGTCTTCACCCCTGACGGCGGGGCCGGGGCTTGACCCCGGCGGCCGGTGGGACCGCGGCCGAACTGCTGGTCCGCTGCCTCGAGCAGGAGGGCGTGGAGTACGTCTTCGGCATCCCCGGCGAGGAGAACATCCGCTTCACCGAGGCCCTGACCCGCTCGTCGATCCGCTACATCCTGACCCGCCACGAGCAGGCCGCGTCTTTCATGGCCGAGATCTACGGCCGGCTCACCGGCCGGGCCGGGGTGTGCTCCGCCACGCTCGGCCCCGGTGCCATCAACCTTCTCCTCGGGGTGGCCGACGCCACCACCAACAGCACCCCGCTGGTCGCCCTGTCGGCCCAGGTCGGGCTGGACCGTATCTACAAGGAGTCCCACCAGGGTGTCGACCTGGTGTCCATGTTCGCCCCGGTGACCAAGTGGGCGGAGATGGTCCCGGCCCCGGCCGCCATCCCGGAGATGACCCGCAAGGCCTTCAAGCTGGCCCAGACGGAGCGGCCCGGGGCGGTGTACCTGGCCGTGCCCGAGGACGTGGAGTCGGCGCCGGCGCCGTCCGGTCTGGCCCCTCTGCGGATCAACGTCCCCCGCCCGGACGAGCCGTCCCCGCAGCAGATACGCCGGGCCGCCGACGTGCTCGACGGCGCTTCGCACCCGGTGGTCCTGGCCGGCCACGGAGCGGCCCGCTCCGGGGCGTCGGAGGCCCTGCTCCGCTTCTCCGTGGAGCTCGGGCTGCCAGTGGCCACCACCTTCCACGGCAAAGGGGTCTTCCCCGACGACCACCCGAACGCCCTGGGCGCGGTCGGGTTCATGCGCCACGACTACGTCAACTTCGGCTTCGACGCGGCCGACGTCATCATCGCCGTGGGCTACGAGCTGCAGGAGTTCGACCCGGCCCGGATCAACCCGGACGGCGACAAGCGGATCATCCACCTGAGCCGCTTCCCGGCCGAGGTGGACGACCACTACGACGTGGAGGTCGGCGTCCAGGCCGATCTGAGCCGCACCCTGGAGGCCCTGGCTGCGGCCACCACCAGGCGGTTCCACGCCGGGGACATGGGCGAGCGCATCCGGACGCTGATCACCGCCGAACTGGAGCGGGGAGCGGTCGACGACGGGTACCCGCTGAAGCCCCAGCGGGTGGTGGCCGACACCCGGGCTGCCCTGGACCGCCACGACATCGTCCTGGCCGACACCGGGGCGGTGAAGATGTGGATGGCCCGTTTGTACCCGACGTACGAACCAAACACGTGCCTGCTGTCCAACGGGCTGTCCACCATGGCCTTCGCTCTGCCCGGAGCCATCGGGGCCAAGCTGGCCCACCCGGACCGGCGGGTGCTCGCGGCGGTGGGGGACGGGGCGTTCCTCATGAACTCCCAGGAGATCGAGACGGCCATCCGGGAGCGCATACCGATGACCGTCCTGGTGTGGCAGGACGACGCCTACGGCCTGATCGGCTGGAAGATGCAGATGGAGATGGGCCGGGAGGTGGCCGTGCGCTTCTCAAACCCGGACTTCGTCCGCTATGCCGAGAGCTTCGGGGCCCGGGGCTTCCAGGTCCGGGCCGCGTCGGACCTGCGCCCGGCCCTCGACGAGGCTCTTGCCTACGACGGGGTGTCGGTGATCGCCTGTCCGGTGGACTACGGGGAGAACCTCCGGCTGATCGGGGCGCTCGGCGAGCTCAGCGGCCCCTTCTGACGTGGCCTCCGACGATCGCCAGCTCGTAGCCCTGGCCGACGGGCCCGACGGCCCGCTCCCCGAGCCCGGGACGGTGGCCGCCCTGGCCGGGACCGACCCGGCCGCCGAGGTGATCCTGGGCTGGGTGGTGCGCGACCCGGGCTGGCTGGAGGACGCCCCGGGACCGGTGACCACCTTGATGGTCGGGGCCGGGACCAGAAGGGCGGTGGCCGCGGGTCGGGTCCGGGCGGTGGCGACGCGCCTGTCGGCCATCCCGCCGCTGCTGGAGGGGCGCCTCCGGCCGACGGTGGCGGTGGTGGGGGCCTACGAGGAAAAAGGGGGGCGGTGGCGGCTGGCCGGCAGTCCCGGATGGGCCCTGGGCGCAGCCCGCGAGGCGTCCGGGGTGGTCATCGAGCGGTGGCCCGGCCCCCCGCCGCCCGGCCGGCAGATGCTTCCGGGGACCCCGGTGCTCGGCGTCTACGACCGGACCGAGCCGCCCGATGACCCCCCGGCCAACCGGGTGGGCGAGGAGCACCGGGTGATCGGCCGGTTGGTGGCCGGGCTGATCCCGCCCCGGGCGACCGTGCAGTGGGGCCCGGGGTCCATCGGAGCGGCCGTGGTGGCCGCCCTCGACCGGCCGGTGAGGGTCCGGTCCGGGTTGGTGACCGACGAGCTGGTCGACCTGGCCGACCGGGGCCTGCTGATCGGGGCGGCCGAGGCCGCCTACATGTGGGGCGGGGCGGCCCTGCAGGAGATGGTGGCCGACGGGCGGCTCCGGCTGCGGGAGATCACCCACACCCACGACCTGACCGCCATCTCGGCCTGCCCCGGCTTCGTGGCCATCAACACCGCCGTGCAGGTCGGCCTGGACGGGTCGGTCAACGTGGAGCGGGCCGGCGGTCGCACCGTGGCCGGGCCCGGGGGGCACCCCGACTTCGCCGCTGGTGCCTCCCGCTCGCCCGGGGGGCTGTCGGTGGTGGCGCTGGTATCCACCGCCGGGGACCGCTCGACCATCGTGGCCGACCCGGAGGTCGTGTCCACCCCCAGAAGCGACGTGGACGTGGTGGTCACCGAGCACGGCGTGGCCGACCTGCGCGGCTGCCCGGACGCGGAGCGAGCCCGACGGCTCGTCGCGGTGGCCGCCCCGCAGCACCGCGACCGGCTGGCGGCCCAGCTCTGACGGGCCGGTGCCGACCCGCTACTGCTGGTAGTGCTCGACCACCGATGAGTCGCGGGTCTTGGCGTCGGAGGGGTCCAGCCCGGCGCGGCGGCGGGCCCGCCGCTGGCGGAGCAGGTCCCAGGCCTGGTCCAGCTGGACCTCGAGCTGGCCGAGCCGGTCCCGCTGCTCGGTCGACAGACCTTCTTCCGAGGCGTGGCCCCGCTCCAGGCGGTGCTCCTCCTCGACGAGCTCGTCGATCCGCTGGACGAGCTGCGAATCGGGCAATCCGGCCAATCCCCGTTCCGGGGGGTTTGCGGCACCGCTGTTCTGATCAGGCATAGATACGGAACCTCCCTGGTCGGAAACTTACCCGCCGGTCCCGGTGCGAAAGAGCGTCCCCAGGGTATGTGTCCAGTGTCACATTCATCCGGCGGCTTGTTCCGGCATAATGCCGCCCCCTCGGTGGTTACTTCTCAGTGCAATGAACCAGAACTCCTCGTACACACCCGATCTGCTGGGTCTCTATCTCGATGAGGCCGGTAGCTTCCCGCTGCTGACCAAGGCCGACGAGATGCGCCTCGGTCAGATCATCCAGGAGGGCCAGGCCGCCCGCGCCGCCCTGGAGAGCGGTGAGAAGCTGTCGCCGGCCGAGCGACGGCGCCTGCGCCGGGAGGTGGCCGCAGCCGAAGCAGCCACTACGCAGTTCATCAACGCCAACCTGCGCCTGGTCGTGTCCGTGGCCCGCAAGTACCAGTGGTCGGGCCTGCCCCTCGGGGACCTCATCCAGGAGGGAAACCTGGGGCTGATCCACGCCGTGGAGAAGTTCGACTGGCGCAAGGGGTTCAAGTTCTCCACCTACGCCACCTGGTGGATCCGCCAGGCCATCGGCCGGGCGGTGGAGAACACCGCCCACACGGTGCGGGTACCAGCCCATGTGGGCGACGAGATCCGCCGGGCCCGCCGGCTGCAGGGCGAGATGGAGGTCAAGCTGGGCCGGCCGGCCACGCTGGCCGAGCTGGCCGAGGCCATGGGTACCACCGAGTCCGGGATCGCCGAGCTGTTCCGCTACGACAGCGACCCGATGAGCCTGGACGTGGCGGTGGGTGAGGACGGCGACACCAGCCTCGGTGACCTGGTGGTCAACCGGACGGCCGAGTCGCCGTTCGAGGCGGTGGCCAGCAGCCTGCTGCCCGACGAGGTGGCCCGCTTCCTGACCCGGCTCTCCGACGAGGAGCGCCAGGTGCTGCGGCTCCGCTACGGGCTGGACCGGGGTGAGCCCCGGACCCAGGGCGAGGTGGGCCAGGCCCTCCAGCTGACCGCCGAGCGGGTCCGCCGCATCGAGCGCGACGCCATCGGCAAGCTGCGCCGGCACCTGGTGGGCGGCGACGCCCACGACCTGCTGGCCAGCTGAGCCGGCATTAGCTTGGCGGGGTGAGCAACAAGCCCCGAGTCCGAATCGCTCCGTCACCGACCGGCTACTTCCATGTCGGGACGGGACGGACCGCGCTGTTCAACTGGCTCTATGCCCGCCAGCAGCAGGGTACGTTCGTCCTGCGCATCGAGGACACCGATACCGCCCGTAACCGGGGGGAGCACATAGAGGGGATCATGCGGGCCCTGCGCTGGCTGGGGCTCGACTGGGACGAGGGACCCTACTTCCAGTCGGAGCGCTCCGGGCTGTACTCGGCGGCCATCGACAAGCTCCTGGCGGCCGGGTCGCTCTACGCCTGCGACTGCTCCCCGCCCGAGATCCAGCAGCGGGCCCGGGAGAGGGGCGGGCCCCCCGGCTACGACGGTCACTGCCGGGAGCGGGGACTCGAGCCGACCACCGGGCGGATGCTGCGATTCCGGACCCCGAGGCAGGGCCGCACCGCCTTCGCCGATCTCATCCGGGGCGAGGTGGTGGTGGAGAACGCCGCCATAGAGGACTTCGGGGTGCGCAAGTCCAACGGCGACCCGCTGTTCATCCTGGCCAACGTGGTCGACGACGCCGACATGTCCATCACCCACGTGATCAGGGGTGAGGACCACGTGTCCAACACCTCCAAGTACCTGCTGCTGTGGGACGCCCTCGGCTACGGCGGCCACCCCACCTTCGCCCACCTCCCGCTGATCCTCAACGAGTCCCGCAAGAAGCTCTCAAAGCGGCGGGACAAGGTCGCGGTCGAGGACTACCGGGAGGACGGCTACCTGCCGGAGGCTCTGCGCAACTATCTGGCCCTGCTCGGGTGGTCGCCCGGGGACGACCGGGAGATCCTCACCGTGGAGGAGATGGTCACGGAGTTCCACCTGGAGGACGTCAAGAGCGCCGGGGCCATCTTCGACGAGCGCAAGCTGCAGTCGGTCAACGCCGAATACCTGAGGGCCATGCCCGCCGGGGAGCTGGTGGAGCGGGCCCAGGCCTGGCTGCTCGACCGGTGGCGGCCGATCGCCCCGCTGGTCCAGGAACGGGCCCGCACGCTGGCCGAGGTGTACACCATGACCGACTTCCTGTACCGGGCGGATCCGGTCATCGACCCGGTCGAGTGGGAGAAGGGGGTGCGCAAGAGCCCGGCTTTCGCCGAGATCCTGGCCGCCGCCGAGAAGCGCTACGCCGAGATCGACTGGGACGCCGCCAGCATCCAGGAGGCCACGGTCGCGGCCGGGGCCGACGCCGGCGTGGAGCAGCTCGGCAAGGCCCAGGCCCCGGTCCGGCTGGCCGTGACCGGACGGTCCGTCGGGCCGCCGCTGTGGGAGTCGCTGGAGCTGCTCGGGCGGGATCGCACCGTGGCCCGCCTGCGGTCCGCCTCGGCCAAGCTGCAGACCGGTGCCGCCAACGGGTAAAGTGTCCGGACGCCCTTCGGGGGTGGTGTAATCGGCAACACGACAGGTTCTGGCCCTGTTATTGGGGGTTCGAGTCCTCCCCCCCGAGCAATGCGCACAGAAGCTCCAGGTTCCGGCCTGGGGCTTCTGTGCATCCACGCCCGTTTTCGGTTCCGCCCGGCTCGGTCTTCCGGGCCGACTTGATTGCACTTGATTGACCTACCGGCCGGTAGCGGACTAGAGATTCCTTCCGGGATCACCGCGTCGCCGGTCGCTTCCGGTGCCGCCCGATGGGAGGGATTGCCATGGGTACTGCCCGAAGCCACCTGCGCCGGGTCGGGACCGGGCTGGTCGGTGCCGTCACCCTGGCCACGCTCACGGTCTTCCCGACCGGTGCGGCCGGGGCCAGCCCGCTCAACTCGGCCAACCGCAACGACACCTATCTGGCGCTCGGGGACTCGGTGGCCTTCGGCTACCAGCCCTCCAACGAGTCGCCGCCGCCGGTCTACTCCGACGCCTCCTCCTTCGTCGGCTACCCCGAGGACGTGGCCGCGGAGCTGGGGATGCCGCTGGCCAACGCCTCCTGCCCCGGGGAGACCACCGCCAGCATGCTCTACCCCGGCGCCCAGAGCAACGGTTGCGAGAACTCCGTGGGATCCTCTTACGGCTACCGCAGCTTCTACCCCCTGCACGTCACCTACCAGGGGACCCAGATGCAGTACGCCCTGCAGTACCTGGCCACCCACCGCCACACCCGTCTGGTCACCATCGACATCGGGGCCAACGACGCCTTCTTGTGCCAGGCCACCACCTCCGACCAGTGCAGCAGTCCCGCCGAGCTGCAATCGGTCGCCGCCGAGGTGGGTCAGAACCTGTCGACCATCTTCGCCCAGATACGCCACGACGCCCACTACGGGGGCCCGCTGGTGGCGCTCACCTACTACTCGACCAGCTACACCGACCCGACCCAGGTGGCCGAGACCGAATTCCTGGACCAGGTGATCGCCGGGGTGGCCCGCCGATACCACGCGCTCGTGGCCAACGGCTTCGACGCCTTCCAGACCGCGTCGCAGGGCGCCGGGGGGGACCCGTGCGCGGCCGGGCTGCTGATCAGGATGACCAACGGCAAGTGCAACATCCACCCGTCGGCCTACGGACACCAGGTCCTGGCCGAGGCCGTCGAGGCCGCACTGCCCGGCACGGATCGCAGGTAGCGGTCGCCTCAGCGAGGCCCGTCGAGCCGGAAGAACACCCGGATCGAGGTGCCGTGCGGCGTCGAGCGCACCGTAGCGTCGTCGGAGAGCGCCCACGCCAGCCACAGCCCCCGTCCGGAGTCGTGCACGATCCCCGGCGGGATGTACCCGGCCATCGACGTGACCACCCCCTGCCCGTCGTCGGCCACCTCCACCACGAGCCGGTCCCCAGTGGCCCAGGTCGTGACCACCGGTCGGCCGCCGGCCTCGAAGGAGTTGGTGACCAGCTCGTTGACCACCAGCAGCACGTCATCGATGCGCCCGTCGAGGCCAGCCCGGCGGATCCGGTCGGCCGCGAAGTCCCGGGCGTGGCGGGGGCTCTCGGGGATGTGGGAGGTCGCCGAAGGGGGGCTGGCGGTCCACGGCGGCTCCGTGGCCGAGATGAACTCGGCCGGGGCCAGGTAGTCCGGTGAGGGCACCGATCCCGACGCGGTGCACAGCAGGGGATGGGTCCGCCTGATGTCGGTCTCCACCTGCTCGCTCAGCGCCCGGCGGTCGTGGAGGCACAGCACGTAGCAGGGCAGGGCGGCCCACAGGTCGTTGCAGATGGCCTCGAAGCGGTGCCACTGCGTGCCTTCGGGGCTCCCAACCCAGTAGGGCTCCCCGACGACACGCCACGGCCGGCCCCGCCGGTTCATCTCGTGCTGGAGGGCGTCCCACGCCAGGAGCGTCTGGTGCCCGCCCTGCCAGAGATCCTCGGCCGGGGCCACGAGGGCCAGCCGCTGGGCGTCGGGGCCCAGGGCGGCGAGCAGCGGTTCGCGTACGGGCTCCGTCGAGTACAAGACGGTGGGCTGACCGGCCTCCAGGCCCTCGGTGATGAAGGGAACGCAGCGGTCCACCAACTCGGCTTCGTCCCCGAAGAGGCAGGCCTCATGGGCCATGGTCCTGCCTGACCACATCACCAGGAAAGGCTACAGCGGGTTCCGGGCCGGCCGGTCGATGCGGCTGGCCGGCCCGGAACGCACCGCCGAAGGTGGATCAGGAGAAGGCGTCCTTCACCTTCTCGCCGGCCTGCTTGAGGTTGCCGGACACCTGATCACCCTTGCCCTCGGCCTCCATGTACGGATCGTCGGCGGCCCGGCCAGCTCCTTCCTTGAGCTTCCCTTCGGCCTCCTGGACCTTGTCCTTGGCCTTGTCGGCTGCGCTCATCTTGCACCTCCTGTGCTGGGCGACATCAAGGACCCTTCCCGGCGCCCGCCGGGAGGAAACCACCGGTGGGGGAGCCGGACCACGACGGAATCGAACGGTTGACCGGCCGTCCTCTAGGGTGAGGCGCCGGTAGGCGCAGGGGAGAGGAGCTTCGATACAGATGGCACAGGATCTCAAGCCGGGGTCGCGCTGGGTGAGCGCGGTGGACGACACCGAGGTGATCGTCGTGAAGCCCGGCGGGCCCGGGCTCAGCTTGGAGTGCGGTGGCCATCCGATGCTGGCCGCCGGCTCGGAGAAGCCCGGCGGGGCCGGCCCCGACGGCGACTGGGCCGGCGGGACGGCGGTCGGCAAGCGCTTCGAGCACGACAGCGGCCTGGAGGTGCTCTGCACCAAGGCCGGGGCCGGCACCCTGGGCGTGGACGGCCAGGTACTGCCCCTCAAGGAGAGCAAGCCGCTTCCGTCCTCGGACTGACGCCATCCCAGCGGGGATATCCCGGCTGGGATGTGCCCGGTCGGAGGGGCTATAGTGACCCCTCCGCCACATGGCCCCATCGTCTAGTGGCCTAGGACACCACCCTCTCAAGGTGGAGACACGGGTTCGAATCCCGTTGGGGCTGCCAGTCTGGAGCGTGTTCGAACCGCGCCTGGTATGCGGAAGCGGGGTCGGACCA
>JAKAXN010000084.1 GCA_021816565.1 Actinomycetes bacterium | reverse complement strand
TTCCGATCTTAGACTCCGCGCCGTGGAACGACTGGAAGTACAGCGCGCCATCGCCGCCGAAGCGTCGGCGATCTTCGGGGTCCTGACCGACCCCATGGGTCACGTGGCGATCGACAGCTCCGGGATGCTGATGGGCGCTTCGGGGTCGGCGGTCCGAGCGGTCGACGACTCCTTCGTCGTCCACATGGACCGCGAGGCGCTGGGGGACTTCCCCCTCGGCCTCTACGACGTGACGGTGAGGATCGTCACCTTCGAGCAGGACTCGGAGCTGGCCTGGACCGTCGAGGGCAAGTTCAACATCGGTCACGTCTACGGCTACCGGCTGGAGCCCATCGAGGGCGGGACGCTGGTCACCTCCTACTACGACTGGTCCGGCATCGACGAGAAGTGGAGGGAGGCCGGGATCTTCCCGGTCATCTCCGAGACGGCGCTGAAGGCGACCCTGGGCATCCTGGCCCGCACGGTGGCCCCCGGGAGCCCGCGGCCGGGCGCCTGACCGTCGCGGTCGGCGGACCGCCACCGCCTGCAGGTGGGTAGTAGAGGCGGTGTGAGAAGGGACACGTCGTGGCGCCGGCCGGGGGAGACCGAAGCGGAGAAGGCCGACCGCAACTTCGCCGACCTGCTCCAGGAACTGCGGATAACCCTGACCGGAGCGCAGATCCTCTTCGCCTTCCTCCTGGTCGTCCCGTTCAACAGCGAGTTCCGGCGCACCAGCGCCCTGGAGCACGGGGTGTACGTCGGGACCCTCGTCGGTTCGGCGCTGGCGGCCGGCCTGCTGGTGGCCCCGGCGGCCATGCACCGGGTGCTGTTCCGCCAGCAGCTGAAGGACCGGCTGATCGAGGTGGCGAGCATGCTGGCCATGGCCGGCCAGACGCTGTTCGCCCTGTCCCTGGCCGAGGGGGCGTTCCTCGTCGTCAACTACCTGTACGACTTCACCGCCGGCCTGGTCCTCGGCCTGCTCCTCCTGGCCTGGTACATCGGGTGGTTCTTCCTCGCGCCGTGGGCCATCCGGCGCCGCTACCAGGACGGCGGCACCGCCTGAGGGGACCGGGGCTGCCGGCGGGGGTGGGTGCCGGCTCGCCTTTCGGATGATCCCCCGCCGGCGGGGCCGCTCCGACAGCTACGGTCGGGGCGCCCCCTGGAGCATCGGCGCCGAGCCTGAGGAGGACCGGTCATGGGAGAGGCACGGGTCCGGCGATGAGCCGGGTGGTGGTCCTGGGGGCGGGAATCGCCGGTCACACCGCGGCGTCATTCGCCCGCCGGTGGTTGGGCCCCGGCCACACGGTCACGGTGATCTCACCGAACGGGTCGTACAACTGGATCCCGTCGAACATCTGGGTCGGCGTCGGTCTGATGGGACCCACCCAGGTCACGTTCCCCCTGGCCCCCGTGTACGAGCGCCACGGCATCGAGTTCCGCCGGGCCGCCGCCCTCGAGATCCACCCCGAGGGCGACGTCGACCACCCGGCGCCGTATGTGGTGATCCGCCCGGACGGGGCCGCCGGGACGGAGAAGGTCGCCTACGACTTCCTCATCAACGCGACCGGGCCGAAGCTCCGCTTCGACCGGACCGAGGGCCTCGGCCCGGAGGCCAACAGCCTCTCGGTGTGCACCGTGGACGAGGCGGTGCACACCGCGGCGGCGCTGGACGAGTCGGTGCAGAGGATGCGCCGGGGGGAGCGCCAGCGGTTCCTGGTGGGGGTGGGACACGGGACCTGTACCTGCGAGGGTGCGGCGTTCGAGTACATCGTCAACCTGGAGTTCGAGCTGCGGGCCCGGGGCGTCAGGGACCGGGCCGACATCGTGTGGATCACCAACGAGTACGAGCTGGGTGACTTCGGGATGGGCGGGATGCACCTCACCCGGGCCGGCTACGTCATACCGAGCAGCGTCTTCGCCGCCTCCCTCTTCGCGGAGCGCGGCATCGAATGGATCACCCGGGCGCACGTCGCAAGGGTGGAGCCGGACCGGGTGATCTACGAGACGCTGGAAGGTGACCAGCGGGAGCAGCCGTTCGACTTCGCCATGCTGCTACCCCCCTTCTCGGGCGTGGGCCTGAAGGCCTTCGACCGCGCCGGCGGCGACATCACCGGCCGCCTGTTCCTGGCCAACGACTTCATGAAAGTGGATGCCGACTACGCCTCCAAGCCCTACGAGCAGTGGAAGGCCGCCGACTGGCCCCGTACCTACCAGAGCCCCGAGTACCGCAACATCTTCGCCGCCGGGATCGCCTTCGCACCGCCGCACGCCATTTCCCGCCCGCACACCAGCCCCCGGGGCACCCTGATCGCCCCGGCCCCGCCGCGCACCGGCATGCCGTCGGCCGAGATCGGCAAGACCGTCGCCCGCAGCGTCGTCGACATGGTCAACGGCGCCGACGGGCCGACCGGCCATGCATCGATGGCGGAGATGGGAGCGGCGTGCGTGGCATCGGCGGGCGCCAACCCCTTCACCGGGACCGCGGCGTCGATGACCGTCTTCCCGGTCGTCCCCGACTTCGACCGCTACCCCCGCTACGGGCGCGACCCCAAGCGCACCTTCGGGGAGATCGGCCTGGCCGGCCACTGGGTCAAGATCCTCCTGCACCACCTGTTCATCTACAAGGCCAAGCTCCGCCCGGGCTGGCCCCTGATCCCGGAGTAGGCCGTTGACGCCCACCGATCCCGTCGGGCCGCCCGAGGACCGCCAGTCCTATGTCACCCGGCCCACCCGCGCCACGGTGTTCCTGCGCACCTTCATCCCGTGGCAGGTGTGGCGGTTCATCCGGATCAACCTCAAGATGATCGGCATCATCCGCCGGCGCCCCCACTGACGGCATAGATAGCGACAAGTCACGATCTAAGTGGTAGCGTCGGCGGACGTGAACGACTCGGGCCTCCTCGCCGCCGCCATCCCGTTCTTCATGGCAGCCCTGCTGGCGGAGATGCTGGCGCTGCGCGGGTACCTGGCCCGGCGGGGCGGAGCCGGCTACGCCACCAGGGACACGTGGGCCAGCCTGGCCATGGGACTGGGTTCGGTGGTCCTCGGCGCGGCCACCGCCCCCCTGCTGGCCCTGGCCGCCGGGGCGGTCGGCGGGGACCCCCTGGTGCAGGTCGGCCACGGGGTCGCCGGGTGGGCCGTCGCCATCGTCGGCGTCGACCTCCTCTACTACCTGGACCACCGGCTCAGCCATCGGGTGCGGCTGCTGTGGGCCGGGCACGTGGTCCACCACTCCAGCCGCTACTTCAACCTCTCGACGGCTCTGCGCCAGGAGTGGACCGGACCGTTCAAGACGCCCATCTTCTTCCCGGTCCTGCTCCTCGGCGTCAGCCCCACCATGATGGCGGTGGCCTACAGCGTCAACCTGATCTACCAGTTCTGGATCCACACCGAGGCCATCGACCGCCTGCCGCGGCCCGTCGAGGCGGTGTTCAACACCCCGTCGCACCACCGGGTGCACCACGGCAGCAACCGGGCCTACATCGACCGGAACTACGGGGGGATCCTGATCCTGTGGGACCGGTGGTTCAAGACCTTCGCCCCCGAGGCCGAACCGGTCGTCTACGGGCTCACCACGAACATCGGGTCGCACCACCCGCTGCGGATAGTCTCCCACGAGTGGATCGCCATGGGCCGGGACCTGCGCCGGGCCCGGTCGTGGAGGCACCGGGCGGGGTACGTCCTGGCCGGACCGGGGTGGACGCCCGCAACCGCAGCGGCGTGAGCGTCCCCGCCGCCCGACGGACCCAGGCCGAGCGCCGGTTGGCGACCACCACGGCGATCCTCGACGCCACCATCGACAACCTGGTCGAGCGGGGCTACGCCGGCACCTCGACGACCGAGATCTGCAAGCGGGCCGGGGTGTCGCAGGGAGCGCTGTTCCGCCACTGGTCCAGCAAGGGAGAGCTGCTGGCGGCCGCCGCGGCCCACCTCTTCGGCCGGGTGACCGCGGCGTACGAGGCCACCGCGACGGCGAAGGCCGACATGTCGGTGTCCGAGGCGGTCGAGCTGCTGTGGGAGTCCTACCAGCAGCCGGACCTTCAGGCGGTGATCGAGCTGTACGTGGCCGCCCGCACCGACGTCGACCTGGCCGCCGCCCTGCGGGAGATCGAGCCGGCCCACCGGGCCAACCTCCACCGCATCGCCGCCGGGGTCCTGCCCCCGGAGCTGGCCGGGGATGCCGATATCGCCAGCATCATCGACGTCAGCATCGCCGCGGTGCAGGGAGCGACGATGGCCATCGCCGCCGCTCCCGACCCGGCGTCGGTGAAGCAGGCCATACTCCGGGGCCTGGACCGGGTCCTACCCGGCCGCGGCCGACCGCCTAGCGGCTGAGCCGGCCCGACGCCTCGGCCAGAGCCGCCTCGGCCGCCCCGACGCTGTTGGCGGTGACCGTCGCCAGGGCCGCCGGCCCGGCCAGCGGGGTGACGCTCCACCCGGGCCCGGCGGCGGGGGCGATGTCTCCCGTGCCGGCCCCGGCGACGACGAGCTGGGCCACGACCCGGGCCGGCCCCACCACCGCAGGGCCGTCCCAGCCCGGATGGCCCGTCCCGAAGCCGAGCACGTGGTGCAGCACCGGCGCCCCACCGACGGTCACCCGCAGCGAGGACACGAGCCGCCCCGGACGCTCCCCGGCTCGGCCCAGCACGGTGACGTCGCGCCACGACAGGCGCCCCGCGGGAGCCACGTCCACGACCACCTCCTGGCGGTGGTCGCAGCCGGCGGTGGCGATGAGCGGCTCCGGGCACCAGTCCAGCTCGGCCCGCTCCTCGACCGTCACCCGCACCGTCTGGCGGCTCCCGGACCCGGCCCAGACCACCGACGCCGCGCTGGACCGTACGACCAGGCGGGCACCGGTGCGGACCCTGAGGGTCATCGCGACCCGGTCCCGGCCGACCGGGGAGGCTGCGGTGCCCACCATGTAGACGGCGTCAGCGGCCGGCCGCCACGCCACCGGGACCTCCCCCACCATCTCCTCGATGCGTGTCGTCGACCCGGGACCGGGGCCCACGGTCAGGCGGACGTCGGCCCGCAAGCCATCTGCTCCAGCACCCACGCCGACACGGCCCCGGCCATGGGGTCTTCGACCAGGCTGGTCATGAGGAACGGCAGCCGGCCCCGCTGGGCCCGCGCATCGGCCTCCATGACCCCGAGGTCCGCCCCTACGTGGGGGGCCAGGTCCGTCTTGTTGATGACCAGCAGATCGGCGCCGGTGATGCCCGGGCCCCCCTTGCGGGGAACCTTGTCGCCCCCGGCCACGTCGATGACGAAGATCTGGCGGTCCACCAGGCCGGTGCTGAACGTGGCGGTCAGATTGTCCCCTCCGGATTCGAGCAGCACCAGGTCCAGATCGGGGAATCGGTCCTCCAGGGTCTCTATGGCGTCGAGGTTGGCGGTGATGTCGTCGCGGATGGCGGTGTGGGGGCAGCAGCCGGTCTCCACCGCCAGGATCCGCTCATCGGCCAGGACGGCCGCCCGCCGGAGTATCCGGGCGTCCTCTGCGGTGTAGATGTCGTTGGTGACAGCGGCGACCGACATGTGCGGGGCCAGCGCCCGGCACAGGGAGGTCAGGAGGGCGGTCTTGCCGCTGCCGACGGGACCGCCCACCCCCACGCGCAGGGCGGTGGAGAGGCGGTGGCCGGACCGGGGGACCGACGCCGGGCCGTGGTCGTGGTGATGGTCAGGATGCAAAGAGACGTACCTCCCATGTGGCGTGGATCTGGGCTCCGATGTCGCTGAGGGGGGCGCCCCAGCCCGGCAGGTCGGCCCCCGGCCAGGCCCGGGCCTGCCCGGCCGCCTGGCGGGCCGCGGCGTCGACGGACCCGGCCAGCCCGGCCAGCACCGCGGCCACGTCGAACGGGTTGAGGCCGAGCAGCCGGGTGACGGCCCAGGCCGGGCCCTGGACGGCGGCCGAGGCGCCCAGCAGGGCGGCCTCCGGCGCCTCCAGGCCGGCGGCGACCGCGGCGGCGCCCAGCCCGAGGGGCCACAGGGGCCCTGACGGCTCGGCGGCGCGCAGGTCCCGGAGCCAGGGCGCCGGCCAGGCGGATACCGCGACCCGGAGCAGGCCCCGACCCTGAGCCCGGCTGGCCCGGCGGGCCGCGTCGGAGGGGAGCCGGGCGGCCAGCTCGGCGCCGAGGCCGTCCCAGCGGTCCGGCCTCCCGGCCCGGCGGGCCGCGGCCTCGTAGGCGGCCGCCGCGGCAAAGGCCGCGTCCACCCTCCCGGTGGTGTGCAGCCGGCCCTGCAGCCAGGCCTCGAGGCTGGACCGGTCGGTCACCGCGCCCCTCCGCACCGCCTCCTCCAACCCCCCGGAGTGGGCGTGGCCGCCCGAGGGCAGCCGCCCGTCGGCCAGCATCAGGAGCGCCGAGAGGCGGGGTGGCTCCATCGTCAGAACAGGAAGTACCGCTGGGCCATGGGCACCACGGAGACCGGTGCCTCGACGACCAGCTCGCCGTCGACGCGGACCGCGAAGCTGTCGGGGTCCACCTCGATGCGGGGCCGGGCCCCGTTGCGGGGGAGATCCGCCTTGGTCAGGGCCCTGGTGTCGGCCAGGGCGGCGAAGGGTTTGGCCACCTCCACCCGGCCGGCCAGGCCGGCGTCGATGGCGGCCGGGATCAGGAAGTTGAGGGAGGTGCCCGCGGCCGGCCGCGCCGCGGCGGCGAACATGGGCCGGGCCATCACGGGCTGGGGGGTGGGGATGGAGGCGTTGGCGTCGCCCACCTGGGCCCAGGCGATCATGCCTCCTTTGATGACCAGGGACGGGCGCACCCCGAAAAAGGCCGGCTCGTACAGGACCAGGTCCGCCAGCTTGCCCGGCTCCACCGAGCCGACCTCGGCGTCGAGGCCGTGGGCCACGGCCGGGCAGATGGTGTACTTGGCGACGTAGCGGCGCACCCGGGCGTTGTCGGCCGGCTCGCCTTCCGGTCGCCCTCCCCAGCGGGCCTTGGCCGCGTGCGCCGACTGCCAGGTCCGGATGACGACCTCCCCCACCCGGCCCATGGCCTGGGAGTCCGAGCCGATCATGGAGATGGCGCCCAGGTCGTGCAGCAGGTCCTCGGCGGCGATGGTCGACGGCCGGATGCGGCTCTCGGCGAAGGCCAGGTCCTCCGCCACGGAGGGGTTGAGGTGGTGGCACACCATGAGCATGTCGAGGTGCTCGGCGATGGTGTTGGTGGTGTGGGGCCTGGTGGGATTGGTCGACGACGGCAGGACGTTGGCCTCCGACGCCACCCGGATGATGTCGGGGGCGTGGCCGCCGCCGGCTCCCTCGGTGTGGTAGCTGTGGATGGTCCGCCCGGCGATGGCGGCCAGCGTGGACTCCACGAAGCCGGCCTCGTTGAGGGTGTCGGTGTGGATGGCGGCCTGGACACCGGTCTCGTCACAGATCCGCAGGCAGGCGTCGATGGCGGCCGGGGTGCTGCCCCAGTCCTCGTGCAGCTTGAAACCGCCGGCCCCGGCCCGGACCTGTTCGCGCAGGGCTTCGGCGGAGACGGTGTTGCCCTTGCCCAGGAGCACCACGTTGACCGGCCGGTGGTCCAGCGCCTCGAACATGCGGGCGATCCACCAGGCCCCCGGCGACACCGTCGTGGCCCGGGTCCCCTCGGCCGGCCCGGTACCGCCGCCGATCACCGTGGTGATGCCCGATGCCAGAGCCTCGTCGAGGATCTGCGGGCAGATCAGGTGCACGTGGCAGTCGATGGCCCCGGCGGTCAGGATGCGGTTGTTCCCGGCGATGATCTCGGTGGAGGCTCCGATCTCCAGGCCCGGCGTCACCGAGTCCATCACGTCGGGGTTGCCGGCCTTGCCGACAGCGACGATGCGGCCGTCGCGGATCCCCACGTCACCTTTGACGATCCCGCTGTGGTCGACGACCACGGCCCCGGTGATGACCAGGTCGGCGGCGCCACCGGCGCGGGTGGCGCCACCTTGGCCCATGGACTCCCGGATGACCTTCCCTCCGCCGAAGACCACCTCGTCCCCGGCCCGGCCCGGCCCCCCGGCGCGGTCCTCGGTGATCTCGATCCACAGGTCGGTGTCGGCCAGGCGGATCCGGTCGCCGGCGGTGGGGCCGTACAGGGCGGCGTAGCGGTCCCGCCCGATGGCGGTCACGGCCGCCCCTCGCCGGGGTCGAGGGGGCCGGCGACCTGGCCGCCGAAGCCGGCGGCCACCCGGCGGCCGGCCAGGTCCACCAGCTTCACCCGGCGGTCGACCCCGGGCTCGAAGCGGACGCTGGTGCCGGCGGGGATGGCCAGGCGCCGGCCCCGGGCGGCGGCCCGGTCGAAGCGCAGTGCCGCGTTGACCTCGGCGAAGTGGAAGTGGGACCCGACCTGCACGGGGCGGTCCCCGCAGTTGACGACCTCCACCTCGACCTCGGGCCGTCCGGGGTTGAGCTCCACCGGTTCGGAGGCGGTGGCGACCTCGCCGGGGATCACGGTATGGGCCGGTGCACGGTCACCAGCTTGGTCCCGTCCGGGAACGTGGCCTCCACCTGGACCTGGTCGAGCATCTCCGGCACACCTTCCATCACTTCCTGCCGGGCCAGCACCCGGCGGGAATCGTCCATCAGCTCGGCCACGCTGCGCCCGTCCCGGGCCCCTTCCATCACGTGGCTGGAGATCAGCGCCACCGCCTCGGGATAGTTGAGCACCACCCCGCGGGCCCGCCGGTCCCGGGCGATCATGGCCGCCACGCTCAGCAGCAGCTTCTCCTGCTCCCGGGGGCTCAGCTGCAACGCTGCTCACCTCCCGACGACCCGGTGCCGGCGGTCCGGCCGGCGGGCCCGGCTCCGGCTGCGGCGGGGGGCGGGGCGGTCACCGGCTGCTGCCGTTCCTCGGCAGGTGACCGGCCCGGACCAGGCACCCGAGGGTGTCGCAGATGACCCGGGTGGCGATGAGGGCGGTGATCTCGGCGTTGTCGTAGGGAGGGGAGCACTCGACCACCTCGATGCCGGCCAGCGGGCGGGCCGATATCAGCTGGATGAACTTGAGGACCTCCCGGGGCAGGAACCCGCCCGGTTCGGGCCATCCCGTCCCGGGCACGAAGGCGGCGTCGAGGCAGTCCACGTCGAAGCTCAGCCACACCGCCTCGGCCCCGTCCCACGCCACCTCGAGCGCCCGCTCGGCGGCGGCCTCGATGCCCATCTCGACGCAGTCGGTGACGGTCATGATGGTGGTCCCCCGCTCGCGGCCGACCTTCACGCCGGGCCGGGGGGCCTGCCACCCGCCGATGCCGATCTGGACGAGGTTCTCCGGTGGCACGTTGGGGATGTCGGTGGCGTGGAACCACGGCGTGGTGTGCATCCGCTCGTCGAGGTCGGTCTCCTGGGTGTCGACGTGGCGGTCGAAGTGGATGATGCCGAGCTTGCCGTCGAGGTGCTCCGCCACCCCCCTGACCGTCGGGTAGCCGATGGAATGGTCACCGCCGAGCACGACGGGGAAGGCGCCGGAGGCGTAGATGTGCCCCACCGCCCTGCTGATCTGGTCGAAGGTCTTCTCGATGTTGGCGGGGATGGTGAAGATGTCACCGACGTCGCCGATCGTGATGGACTCCCTCAGGTCGACGCCGAGCTCGAAGCTGTAGGGCCCGTACAGCGCCGAGATCTTGCGTATCCCCTGGGGGCCGAAGCGGGTGCCGGCCCGGTAGGTGGTGCCGCCGTCGTAGGGGGCTCCCACCACGGCCACGTCGTATTCGCCGCAGCGGCGGACGTCCTCGACGTAGGGGGCCTTGAGGAAGGTGTTGATACCGGCGAAGTGGGGCAGCTCGCCTCTCGAGAAGGTGGGGATGCGCCGGTCGACGATCGAGTCGGCCCCCGGCAGGCCGTACTCCAGTCCCCGGGCCACCTCCTCCTCCCACTTCGTGGTGGGAAGGGCCGCCTCGGCTTCGACCGCGTAGCGGGCCTCCGGCCCGTAGCGGTCGTGCAGGTGATCCGGATGCCCGTGCGAATGTGACATTGGGAGTGTCTCCTGAGGTTGGGACGCCGTCGGCGCAGTCAATCTGGGATCCTCCCGGGCTTTTGTCCCGCCGTGGAACGCCCTGGGGAGGAGCTCCCCACGGCGCCTCGCCTCTCGGACCAGACCCGGCCACGCTGCCGGCGGAACCCTAGGCACGCCCCGCTTTCACGAGTCGGGGGTCACGCTAAGCCGCTTGTGTTTCCGGCCGGGGACCTCCGTGTTTCGGGCCGGTGAACGGCCGCCGCCGGAGCCGGCTCAGCGGCGGGAGAAGCGCTCCAGGTACGCGGCGGCCACCGATCGGGACTCCGGGTCGCGAAGCGCCGTCACCAGCGAGTCGGCGTCGTTCCAGGCCCGGGCCACGCCGACCATGCCCTCGGTGACGGCGTTGGTGTGGCGCTTGGTCGCCGTGAGGGTGAGTGCCGACTTGGCCTCGAGCTGGCCCACCAGGCCCTCAACCGCCGGGTCCAGCTCCGACGCCGGTACGACCCGGTTCAAGAAGCCGGCGGCCCGTGCTTCTGCGGCGCTGAAGGGCCGGCAGGTCATCACCAGCTCCTTGGTGAGCGCCGGCCCCATCTCGCGTACCAGGCGGGGGATCCCGCCCCACGCCAGGGGTATGCCCAGATCGACCTCGGGGATCGAGAAGCGCACGTCCTCCGCGGCGACCCGCAGGTCGCAGGCGGCCGCCAGGACCAGCCCTCCCCCGACGCAGTGACCGTGGATCCGGGCCACGGTGACGGCCCGCATCGACTCTACGGCGTCGGCCATGCGGCGCCCGAGGTCGGCGGCCTCGCGCGACACCGCGGCCGACGGGGAGGACCCGCCGCCTCCCGAGAACGCCGCCAGGTCGGCGCCGGCGCTGAAGGCCCGGCCCCGCCCGCCGACCACCACCACCTTCACCTCCGGCATCGAGTCGAACAGCAGGGCGGCGTCGATCAGCTCGGCGAGCATGGTGGAGCTGAGGGCGTTGAGCTTGTCCGGCCGGTTGAGGGTTATGGCCCCCCGGGCGCGGTCGCGGCTCATCTCGATGGTGGAGAAGTCCATGGCCCACGATCCCACTCCCTGGGCGGCCCCATCCAGCAGACCGGAAGAAGCGGATCCCGTATTGTCGGCACCCGTGACCCCCGTGGCGTCGTTCCGCTGGTCCCATGTGGGGCTGTGCGTCTCCAGCATCGAGCGGTCGATGCGCTTCTACTGCGACGGGCTCGGCTGCCAGCCGGCCGAGCGTTACGAGCTGGACGGGTCGCAGCTTCCCGGCCTGGCCGAGGCGCTGGAGGTGGCGGCACCGGCGGTGATCGTGTCGCAGATGATCACCCACGGCGGGCTGAGGATCGAGCTGATCGAGTGGAGGAGCCCCGACGCCGTCGGGACCCCGGCCGGCCGGCGCAACCAGCTCGGCCTCACCCACCTGTCGTTCGTGGTCGACGACGTGGACGAAGCGGCCGCCCAGCTGGTCGGGATGGGGGGAGAGCTGCTGCCGCTCACCCGGCAGCGGCCGGGCATCGATCTGGTGTTCCTGGCCGACCCCGACGGCACCCGGGTGGAGCTGATGGGCCGGGTCTGAGGCGCTCCTGCCGGCTCAGCCGGGCCAGCCGGCCTCGCCGGGCCAGCCGGTGTACCCCTCGGCCAGGTAGGTCCGGCCGGCCTCGGAGTTGACGAGCATGGCCAGCTCACCCCGTTGGCGCCTCTCGTCGAAGGGCGTGCTCCCGGGGGCCTGGTGCAGCATGGTCGTCATCCAGTACGAGAAGTGCTGCGCCTTCCACACCCGGGCCAGGGCCCGCTCCGAGTAGCCCTCGAGGGCGTCGGGGTCGGACCGCTTCAGGGCCCGCTCCACCACGTCGGCGAGGACCATGACGTCGGCCAGGGCCAGGTTGAGGCCCTTGGCCCCCGTCGGGGGGACGGTGTGCCCGGCGTCGCCGGCCAGCCGGAGCCGACCGCGGCGCATCGGCGTCTGCACGTAGCTGCGGAACGGCAGGACCGACCGTTCGATGATCGGCCCCTCGACCAGGGAGAACCCGTCGGCGCCGGCCAGCCGGCTCTGGAGCTGGTCCCAGATCCGGTCGTCGGACCAGTCAGCGGGATCCTCGGTCGGGTTGCACTGGAAGTACATGCGCTGGATCCGGTCGGTCCGCTGGCTGATGAGGGCGAACCCGTGGTCGGAGCGGGCGTAGATCAGCTCGGGACAGCTCTTGGGCGCCTCGCACAGGATCCCGAACCAGGCGTAGGGGTACTCGCGGTAGTACTGCTGGCGTCCGGCCACCAGGTCCCGGCAGATGCCGTGCGATCCGTCGGCTCCGACCACGAGATCCGCTTCGATCCGCCGGATGTGCCCCTCGGCGTCGGAGTAGGTGACGGTCGGACGGTGGACCACGTCGTCGACCCGGACTTCGCTGACGCCGAAGCGTACGTCTCCCCCGTCTCTGTCCCTGGCGGCGGACAGGTCCATGAACACATCCGTCTGCGGGTACAGCCAGACCGAGGCGCCGGTCAGCCCCTCGAAATCGATGTGGTGGCTCTCGCCGTCGAAGCGCAGGTAGATGCCCCGGTGGCGATCCCCGTCGCGCAGCACGCGGTCGCTGACCCCGCTGTCCACCAGCATGGCGACGCTGTCGCGCTCGAGGATCCCGGCCCGGTGGGTGGTCTCGATCTCATGCCTGCTGCGGATGTCCACCGCCACGCTGTCGATGCCGGCCAGGTGGAGCAGGTGCGACAGCGTCAGGCCGGCCGGGCCGGCGCCCACGATGGCAACCTGCGTGGCGGTGGTCGCCGGAACCGTCACCGGTCGCACCCCACGATCGGCCCGGGCCGCGGGCGGCGGGCCGGGCTAGCGGGACAGCTCGACATCCAGGCGGGCCGACAGCTCGGCGAAGCTGGTCCCGTAGGTCTCGACCGCCTGCACCCGGCCGGAGCCGAGAGCGAACACCGCCCAGTCGGTGTAGACCCGGGTCACGCACGCCCGGCCGGTCAGGGGGTAGGTGCAGGCCGGGACCAGCTTGGCGGCTCCGTCCCTGGCGAAGAGGGTCATGATGACGTACACGTCGCGGGCCCCGGTGGCCAGGTCCATGGCGCCGCCCACGGCGGGGATGGCGTCGGGTTCCCCGGTGTGCCAGTTGGCCAGGTCACCGGCGGCCGACACCTGGAACGCGCCGAGGACGCAGACGTCGAGGTGGCCGCCGCGCATCATGGCGAAGCTGTCGGCCTGGTGGAAATAGCAGGCGCCGGGGGTCTCGGTCACGGGGATCTTCCCGGCGTTGATGAGGTCGGGGTCGATCTCGTCGGGGCGGGCGGCGCGGCCCATGCCGAGCATGCCGTTCTCGGTGTGGAGGGTGATCCCGGCGCCGGGTTCGAGGTGGTCGGCCACGGCGGTGGGCTGGCCGATGCCCAGGTTGACGTAGGACCCCGGCCGGATGTCCCTGGCGACGCGGGCGGCGATCTCGGCGCGGCCCAACGGGCCGCGGTCGAGCCGTTCGAGGATCACGCCCCGGCCTCCACGAGGCCGGGGACGGTGACGATCCGGTCGACGAAGATGCCCGGCGTGACCACGCATTCGGGGTCGATCTGCCCGGCGGGCACCACCTCGGTCACCTCCGCGACGGTGACGGTTGCGGCCGTGGCCATGACCGGCCCGAAGTTGCGGGCCGTCCGGCGGTAGACCAGGTTGCCGGCGGTGTCGGCGCGGTGGGCCCTGATCAGCGCGGCATCTCCGTGGATGGGGTATTCGAGCACGTAATCGCGACCGTCGATGGTCCGGGTCTCCTTGCCCTCGGCCAGCAACGTGCCCACCCCGGTCGGGCAGTAGAAGGCGCCGATCCCGGCACCGGCGGCCCTCATCCGCTCCGCCAGGTTGCCCTGCGGTACCAGCTCCAGCTCGATCTTCCCGGCCCGGTACAGGCCGTCGAACACCCAGGAGTCCGTCTGGCGGGGGTAGGAGCAGATGATCTTGCGGACCCGTCCGGTCTTCAGGAGGGCGGCCAGGCCGCGCTCGCCGTTACCGGCGTTGTTGCTGACGATCGTCAGGTCCCCCGCACCGCTGCGGCGG